>CAZAIE010000539.1:0-5642 GCA_964485035.1 uncultured Myxococcaceae bacterium
AGCCACCCGTCCCAGTCCGGCGCTTCCCCCTCGTCCCCTTCCCCACTTTCTACCACGATGGGGTCACCGCCCAGCCACCGGGCGAGCCTCGGGTTCAAACGGAACCGCTTCATCCGATCCGCACCTTCCTCGCTGGTACCGCGACCAGCGCCATCCCCCGCAACCGTCCCAGCTCCGCACGCGCCGCGGCGCTCCAGCCGAACCGCGCCCCCGCGGCCCGGACGAGCCCCAGCGCCACCCACGGCTCGTGCTCCTCGTGGAGCCCCGCGGCCAGGTCCAGCAGCACCGTTGCCTCGCACGGGCGCGACCGGTCGGCGGCCCAGCGGCACACCGCGTCGTCCAGCTCCGCGGCGTCCAGCGACGTGGGCGCCGCCCGCGCAAGCCGGCGCAGCGCCTCCGCCGACTCCGGCCTCGCCGGGAGGTCCGCCAGCGCCAGCGCCGTCCGCTCGTTCCACAGCCAGGCGTCGAGCGACGCCGTCCTCGCCAGCAACGCCGCCCGCGCCACTGCGGTCCGCGCCCGGTCCTCGGCGGCGACGCTGGCGAAGGCCCCGGCGAGCGCCTCCAACCTCCGCAGCGCCGGCAGGTCCTCGGCGGGAGGCTTCGCCACCACCGGCTCACAGCGAGCCCGCTCCACCAGCCCGTCCACCAGCGTGGTCAGCACCTCCAGCGCCTCGGGGTGCGCGGCCAGCACCGTCAAGGCTTTCGCGGCGTTCGGCCACGGCGCATCGGCGGCGAACGAGAGCACCTCCCGCGCGGCGAGCTCGGCGGCCCGCGCTGGGGCCACGGTCCCCCACCCCTCGGGGAAGCAGAAGTGCTCCACCAGGGCCGTGCGCACCTCCCGCGCCGGGTGGTCCCCGAGCTGGAGCGCGAGGTCCGCGTAGCCGCTGCGGAACCGCACCGGGACCTCGCCCACCGCCGAGTGCAGCACCGCTCGGGCGACGTCCCGGTCCGGGTGCACCACCGCGTCACGCAGGATCGTCCACGAGACCGGGAGCTCGCAGCGGGCCCGCGCCGCATGCAGCGCCGCCACCCTCACGTCTCGATGCAGGCCTTCCTTCGCCCACTCCGCCCGCAACAGCTCGCCCACCTTCGGACTGGCGAGCCCGCCCAGGAGCCGCAGCGCCTCCTTCTCGACCGTCACCTTGAGCTTCGGCCGCGCGAGCAGCCCCGACAGGGCCTCGAGGACGGCCTCCTGCGGGAGCAGCCGGACCAGGCGGGGCATCGCGTACATCGCCACCCGGGCCCGGTCCGAGTCCAGGTTCTCGAGCAAGAGGGGCAGCGCGGGCGCGGGGTCGTCGAGCCACACCAGCGCGCCCAGCGCCGCCTCGACAATCGCCACTTCCGAGTGGGCGAGCAGGGGCCGCAGCGCCTCCACCGAGGTCGTCTGCAGCGCGGCGACCACGCGCACCACCTGCGCCCGTCTTGCGAGGTGCTGGCCGTCGTCCTCGAGGAACCGGCCGAGCGTCTCCGCGAAGCGCAGCTGCTGGCGCGGGAGCCAGCGGGCGAAGCCGTTCGTCGCGGGGAAGAGCCAGCCCGCCTTCTGGCTCGCGAAGCGGCCCGTGAGCTCGCGGCCCTCGAGGAACGGGTCGAGCCAGTCCTGGCGGTGCAGGTGCAGGAAGGTCCAGACGGCGGGCAGCGTCACCGCCGACTCGTCCCAGTCCAGGAGCTTGCGCATGCGCTCGGAGGCGGTCTCGGGGTCGTCGAGCCAGTACGCCGCCGCCTGGCTGCGCTCCCAACCGGCCCAGCTCGCTGCGGTGAAGACGATCTCCTGAAGCAGCGCCTGCAGCTCCTCCACCCCGCGGGCGCGGCGCCCCAGGGCCTCGGTGAGGCGCAGCACGTTGCCGTTCAGCTCGCGGCCCACTTCCTTGCGCAGCCACGGAACGAGCGTCGCCACCAGCGGCCGCTCTGCCCCCCGGCGCAGGGTGCGCTCGAGCTTGGGGAAGGCCAGCAGCGGGGACTGCTGGGCCAGGCGGAGGAGCGTCTTCAGGCCCACCTGGAAGAGCACCGACTGCGGGTCGTTGGCCCAGGCCGAGAGCAGCCGGTGGGCCAGGCGCTGCAACGCCCCGCGCGTGCTGCTGGAGGTGTCGCGCGCGTTGACCGCGTACTCCACGAACTCCAGCAGCCTGGGCGCGTGCTCGGCGCGGAACAGGGAGATCGGCAGCGCCGCCAGGGCCTCGTAGGCCGCGGCCCGGACGGGGTCCTGCTCGTTCTTGGTGCGCTCCAGCGCGGTGAGCGCCTCGTCCAGCCCGCGCCGGTTGGCGCCGATGGCCTCCAGCCTCAGCCGCCACGCCTGCGCCCTCTCCTCGCCCTTCGACCCGCGCTGAGCCGGGGTGAGCCGCTCCAGCGCCTCGTCCAGCGGCAGCCAGCGTGCGTAGGTCAGCGCGTGCGCCGGGTCCCGCTGGATCTCGGGCATGGCCAGGATGCGGCGCGCCTCGGCGTGGCGGACCTCGTGCGGGAGCACCGCGAGCAGGGTGTCGGGCCAGACCGTCCGGGTCACGTCGAGGCCCTGGAGGGCGGCCTGGAAGCAACCGGCGCGAGCGGCCGGTGCGAGCCGGGACAGGAGCTCGGTCAACCCGGTGGGGCAGTACACCGCCTTCGCCAGCGCGTGGAGCAGCGGGGGCGACAGCCTGCGGACCCGGGACAGGAGGCCCTTGGGCAATCCGCCGCGGGCGAGGCCGAGGACCCGGGTGACGCAGGCGACCAGACGGTCTGGCGCGGCGGCGAGCAACAGGCCCCAGCAGCCCTCGAAGGGAGGGAACGAGGCGTGGGGGCCGTGCCGCTGCCAGAGGTCCAACAGCGCGTCGGAGTGGCCGCGGGCCAGCTCCGGGAGGGCGGCGGCGAACGCAGACCAGGCCGCGCGGACTGGGACCTCGCCGGACGCTCGCGAGAGCTGCGTTCCCAGGAGCCTCAGGGTGAGCGCAGGCTTGCGCCGCGCCAGCCTGCTCCAGGGGACCGCGCGTGGCCCACGATCCGCGAGCAGCGCTTCGATCACTGAGTCGTCGCACGTGTCGAGCAGCGGACGGACCGCCCGCCGGTCCTGGAGTTCGAGCAGCGCCTGCGCAAGAGGACGGGCCGCCGCGGACCGGCCTTGCCGGGCGACCGCCGAGGCCAGGCGCCGCCGGGTGTCGGGGGACGCTGCGCGCACCGCCTCGACGAGCGCTGCGGTGTCGGAGGTCCGCGAGGCGAAGAAGACCGCGGCCACGCGACGCACCTCTTGAGATGGGTCCTTGAGCGCCTCGAGCAAGTGCGGCTCCCGTCCGCGCAGGCCGGCGGCGAAGACGGCCATGGAGCGCTCGTGCCAGTCGCCCGCGGCGAGCTCGGCGAGGACGGGGTCCAGCTCGGCGTCCGTCGCCGCGCGTGCCCAGCGAGACACCGCAGCCACCCGCTCCTTGAAACGCAGCCCGTCCAGCAACTTCCGCAGCTCAGAAGCCGTCGCCATGAGTTGCCCTCCCCTGGTCCCTACGATGGCTTGGAGCATACCCGGCTCGTGGGGGTGAACCGGGTGGACTCGTGGACTGGGTCGACTGGGTGGACGACGGAAGACATTCGTTCAGTATCCTTTTGACCTCCAGGGCCAGTTCGGCGAGTCTCACGCCCCTCGATGCGCGTGCTCGGAATCGACCCCGGAACCCAGTACCTCGGCCTCGGCCTCGTGGAGCGCCAGGGGGTCCGCGCCGTCCACCACCGGCACTTCCTGCTCGAGCCCCGGCTCCACGAGACCCTGCCCCAGAAGCTGGCCTACCTCTTCGAGGGAATCGGGGCGGTCATCGAGGAGCACAGGCCCGACGTGGTGGCGGTCGAGGGCGTCTTCCACGCCAAGAACGCTCGCTCGGCCATCGTCCTCGCCCACGCCCGCGGGGTCGCGCTGCTCTGCGCCGCGCGCGCCGGCCTGGAGGTCTTCGAGTACCCGCCCGCGACGGTGAAGAAGGCCATCGGGGCGTCGGGCGCGGCCGAGAAGGACACCGTCACCCGCCTGGTCTGCGCCATCCTGAAGATCGACGAAGTAGAGCGCGCCGACTGCGCCGACGCCCTCGCCGTCGCCATCTGCCACCTGAACCACTCCGTCCCGGCTCGCCCCGCGGGCGGGTACACCATCGTGAGGCGCTCGTGATCGCTTCGCTGAACGGGCTGGTCGAGTCCAAGGTCGGGGACGAGGTGGTCCTCGACGTCCAGGGCGTGGGCTACCGGGTCTTCCTCTCGCTGCGCTCCATGGCCCAGCTCCCGCAGGTCGGCCAGCCGGCGAAGCTGCGCATCCGCACCGTGGTGCGCGAGGACGCCCTCGACCTCTACGGCTTCACCTCCCAGGCCGAGGAGGAGCTGTTCCTGATGCTCACCTCGGTCTCCAGCATCGGGCCCAAGACGGCGATGAACATCCTCTCGGGCATCGAGCCGTCGGAGCTGGCGCACGCCATCGCCTCCGAGGACGTGGCCCGGCTCACCAAGCTACACGGGGTGGGCAAGAAGACCGCCGAGCGCCTGGTCGTCGAGCTCAAGGACAAGATGCAGCCCCTGCTCGTCTCCGAGGCGGCGGCGACCACCCGCGCGTCCTCCGCCCCGGCGAAGGCGCGCCGGAGCGACCTCATCGGCGCGCTGGTGAACCTGGGCTACAAGCCGGCGCAGGCGGAGAAGGCCGCGGAGCTGGCCGAGCAGAAGGCCGGAGCCGACGCCCCGCTCGACGCCCTCATCCGTGAGGCCCTGCGCGCCGCGCGCGGCTGACCCGAGGACCTGCCATGGCGAAGAAGCCCCGCCTGCCGGAGATGGACCCCAACGTCGCCGAGGACGAGCACCGGATGGAGGCCTCGCTCCGCCCGCAGAGCTTCGACGAGTACGTGGGCCAGAAGTCGATGATCGCCAAGATGCGGGTCTACGTGGCCGCGGCGCGCAAGCGCAACGAGGCGCTGGACCACTGCCTCTTCTCCGGGCCGCCCGGCCTGGGCAAGACCTCGCTCGCGCACATCATCGCCAAGGAGCTGGGGGTGGGGCTGCACATCACTTCGGGCCCGGCCATCGAGAAGAAGGGAGACCTCGCCGGGTTCCTCACCAACCTCGAGGCGGGCGACGTCCTCTTCATCGACGAGATCCACCGGCTCAACGCCGCCGCCGAGGAGTACCTCTACCCGGCGATGGAGGACCTGCAGATCGACATCCCGCTGGACGCCGGGCCGCACGGCCGCACCGTGCGCCTGGAGGTGAAGCCCTTCACGCTCATCGGCGCGACCACGCGCACGGGCCTGCTCACCTCGCCCCTGCGCGACCGCTTCCAGATCCAGGAGCGGCTGGACTTCTACCCGCCCGACGACCTCTGCACCATCGTGCGGCGCTCGGCGGGCATCCTGAAGATCCAGATCGACGAGACGGGGGCGAAGGAGATCGCCCGGCGCGCGCGCGGCACCCCGCGCATCGCCAACCGCCTGCTGCGGCGGGTGCGCGACTTCGCCGAGGTGGAGGGCGACGGGCGCATCACCCGCGAGCTCGCCGACGCCTCGCTCGTACGCCTGGAGATCGACGCGAACGGCTTGGACCCCATGGACCGCCGCATCCTCTCCACCATCATCGACAAGTACGGCGGCGGGCCGGTGGGCGTGGAGACCATCGCCGCGTCCATCGGCGAGGAGCGGGATACGATCGAGGACGTTTATGAG
>CAZAIE010000540.1:0-5639 GCA_964485035.1 uncultured Myxococcaceae bacterium
CGGTGGACCAGCAGTACCTCCACGCCCCCGGGCTGCTCGGACCGACCTCGGGGTACGGGGTGACGTTCGAGCGCGGCGTCCGGGTGCGGTATCGGGACCGCAGCCACGTCTTCATCGCCGGGACCGCGAGCATCGATCCCCAGGGTCGGGTGGTGCACGAGCACGAGCCTGCCGCCCAGGCTGCGCGAACGTGCCGCAACGTCGAGGGGCTGCTCGCCGACGCCAAGGCCCTGCCCGCGGACGTGGCCGTGCTGCTCGCCTACGTGCGCAACGAGGAGGACCACCGCGCGGTGCGGGAGGTCGCCCTTGCCCGCTTCCCCGGCGTCCCGCTGCTCGTCACGCGCGCACCGGTGTGCCGCCCGGCCTGGCTGGTCGAGGTGGAGTGCCTCGCCGTCACCCCCGAGGCGCCCGACCCCTCGCGCTTCGCCTTCTGATCAGTCGGGAGCGGTCCCGCTCTCCTCAGCGATGCGCCCAGGCCGCGAGCATGCGGTTCGGCGACTTGCGCAGCTCGGCGAACAGCCTCCGCTCGCTCGCCCGCAGGTCGCCCCCGAACGAGTAGTGCAGCGCCCAGAGCAGGTCGGCGAGCTGCGGATCGTCGGGGACGAGCAGCGGGCGGATCCGCTCGACCAGGCCGTCGCGCTCGCTGGAGATGACCTCGAAGGCGAGGCGCCGGACCTGCGGCGGGTGGCGGCGGTCCGCCAGCTCCAGCACCAGGTCCATCGCGCCGGGGATGTCCTCGTTGTAGCTGAGCGCGAGCTGGAGCTGGGCCATCACCTCCGGCGCCGGGTTTGCGGCCGTGAGCTTCGCCAGCGGTCGCAGCGCCTCGAGGGTCTCCGGCACGGCCGCCGCGACCACCTCGGCCAGCTCGCGGGGGCGGCCCTCGAGCTCGACCACCCGGAGGACGCGCCGGTACTCGTCGTCGGGCAGGAGCCTCGCGGCGGCGCACCCCGCGAGCCGTACGCGCTCCTCGGGGCTGGCCAGCGCCTCGTCCACCTTCTGGGCGATCGCGTCGACGCCCAGCGCGCCGGCGGCGGTCAGCGCGACCACCGGGTCCGGGTCCTCCGACAGGGCCTCGAGGAGATCCACGTCGTCGTCGGGCTCGAGCTCGCGGGCCACCGCGGCCCGCACCTCGGGAGAGGGGTCGCGGGCGAGCTCGGTCAGCCGGGCGTGGACCTTGGTGCCCTCTGCGTCCCCGTCGGTGACCGCGGCCTCGCGGACGCGCGCGTCGGGGTCCTGGCTGGCCTGGAGCCAGCGCGGGTCGTCCTCCTCGAAGGCCACCGCGTTGATCACCGCGGCGCGCACCTCGGGGGCCTCGTGGCGCAGGCACAGCTCGTAGCGAGCCTCGTCGAGGGATTCGAGGGCCTCCCGAAGGAAGGTGTGCAGGCAGGCCGCGCGCTCCGGCTCCGCGCGGGACGCGGCCACGGCCGCCGCGATGCCGAGCCGGTCGAGGTCGGCCAGCGTCTCCGCCGGCTCCAGCACCTCGCCCAGCGACTCGCCCAGCGGCGTCGCGTTCGACGCGTCCACGTGCGCCGAGAGCGCCGGCCCGACCAGCGGCATCTCCTCGATGCGGCTCTGGAGCGCGAGCACCACGTTGGACCGTAGTTCCTGCGCCTGCCGGGCGATCGCCGCGGCGAACGCGTCCGCGCCGGACGGCCCGAGCCGCTCGACCAGGGCCGGGAAGGCGAGCTCGAGGCGGGAGTCGAGGCGCGGGTCGGCGGCGAGCTCCTCGGCGAGCCTTCCCACCACGGTGGGGCCGTTGGCCAAGAGCCCCATCAGCGCTTCCTCCGAGGGGGCGCGGTGCGGCGTGAGGCCGGCGGTGAGCGGGCCCAACTCGTCCGGTCGGAGGTCGGGCGCTGGCGAGAGGACACGCCCGAGCTTCCTGGGGCCCGCAGTCTTCGCGGCCCAGAAGAGCAGCGCCAGCAGCACCGCCACCATCAGCCCGATTCCCAACACGCTCATGACGCCTCCAGCTGCCGAAGAGGGTCCACACGCTAGCCGAAATGGAGTCCGCGCCGGCCGTGTGCCAGAGTGCCGCCGCCTTGGCCTTTCGCCCACATCTCGCCGTCGCGCTCGCCGGCATCGTCGCCGCAGGGTGTGCATCCAAGACGGCACCGAAGAAGGAGCCCCCGATGCTCGAGATCCTCCAACTCCACGCTGGCCGCGACTTTGCCCAGCAGGACCCGCGCGCGACGCAGATGGCCAACTTCGCGTACCTCGTCATCGACCGCGCCTCCGGCGAGTGCGCGCTGGTGGACCCGGCGTGGGACGTGGCCGGGCTGCTCGCGCGCGTCGAGGCGGAGAAGGGCAGGCTGGTCGCGGTGGTGGCGACCCATGCCCACTGGGACCACGTGGGCGGCTCGTTCGCCGGCAACGACGTCGAGGGCGTGGCGAAGCTCGTCGCCACCGTGCCGGTGCCGGTCTACGTGAACCAGGCCGACGCGCCGAAGCTGATGCAGAACACCGGCCTTCCAGCCTCGGCGCTGAAGCAGGTCGGGGACGGCGACACGCTGAAGCTGGGCCAGGGCGAGCTGCGCTTCCTCCACACCCCCGGCCACACGCCCGGAGGCCACTGCCTCTACACCGGCCAGGGGGTGATCACCGGGGACACGCTGTTCGTGGACGAGTGCGGCCGCGTGGATCTCCCCGGCTCCGACCCGCGGCAGATGGAGCAGAGCCTGAAGCGGCTGATGGCGCTCCCCGATCAGGTGGTGGTCTACCCTGGCCACGACTACGGTCCCAGCCCCACCGCGACCATCGCCGACCAGCGGCGGACGAACCCCACGGTGCGCCCCGGCGCGTTCGACGGGGACTGACCGTCAGGGCGCCTCGGTGCTCTCGATGACCTTCCGGGCGATGGAGAACGAGAAGCCGGCGCGGGCGAGGGCCGCCAGGTCCTTGTCCCGGCGCTCCTTGCGCTTGTCCTCGGGGCGGTAGGGGCCGAGTCGGCGGCGCCGTGCGAGCGCGAAGGCCGCCTCGAGCTCGGTGTCGGGGCCCCGCTCCTTCAGCTCGGTGACGGACTCCCGCACCAGCGCCGCAGGGACGCCCCGGGCCCCCAGCTTCGCCGCGATGCCGCGCAGCGAGGTCCCCTTGCGCAGGAGCGAGTCGGCGCGGGCGTGGGCGAAGCGGCGGTCGTCGAGCAGCCCGGCGCGCTCGAACCGGTCGAGGAGCGACTCGACCAGCGCCCGGCCTTCCGCGGGGTCGGTCCCGTGCGCGCGCGCCGAGCGATCGACCCGGCGCAGGAGCACGCGCTGCAGCCCGGCGCGGGTCGTCGAGTAGCGCTGCAGGTGGTGCAGGGCCGCGCGCTCGAGGTAGGTGGCGCTGGCCTTGCGCGGCTGGCGGCGCTTCCGGGGTGGGCGGGGTTCGTCCATGCGGCGCATCCTACCCGCGGGGCAGGACGCCCTGGCTCGGGTTTCTGACCGGGACTGGGGGGTAGTCCGGGGTGGGAGTGACGTCGCGCACACTGCCGTCCAAAGGCCGTTTTTTCGGCGGCCAATCCGCAGAAAACGGCCAGGAAGGGCCCTGGGAGCCCCGCCTGAAGGTCGAAGGGAGGGGGGCGCTATTGTAATAGGGCAGCCCCTCCCAGAGCGTCTCCCAGAGCCTCCTGGTGGCCCTGGAGGGCATCCTGGAGTGTCATCTAACCAATTGTAACTAAAGCTGAATTATCGCTCCGTCTGCCTGGTCCACCCAGTCGACCCAGTCCACCCAGTCCACCCAGTCCACCCAGTCCACCCAGTCCACGTCCACCCACCCTGAGCACCCTGGCCAGGTCGCGGGCCGCGTGGTAGCAACCCCAAGTCCGCACGTTGCGGACTTTGAGGAAGCGATGAAGACCTGGAACCCGAAGCGTCGTTGACGTGAGTGCCTGGAGGCCGGTCGGTCTCCCACCACGACGCGACCCCACCTGGAACAATCGCCCGCCTGACGCGCTCTTTGGAGCCGCGGGCGGCGCTGAACCGCCTGCACCAAGGAGATGCGTGATGTCCGCTGACTACCGTCCGATGTGGAAGGACCTGGGCCTCGACCTCGAGGCGCACGACGCGCTGCTGGGCGTCCTGGGGCCGCTCTATGCCCAGACCTTCACCACCCAGCCCAAGCGCCCCGAGGCGATGAAGTACTTCGACTTCGTGATGAGCGAGGTCCACGGCCTGCGCATCCAGGAGCTGATGGAGGCCAAGAAGGCCGGCCGCAAGGTCGTGGGCACGTTCTGCACCTTCGTCCCCGAGGAGCTGGTGCTCGCGCTCGACGGGGTCATGGTCGGGCTCTGCGCGGGCGCCGAGTTCGCCACCGCCGAGGCCGAGAAGTACGTCCCCCGCAACACCTGCGCGCTCATCAAGGGCGCCTTCGGGTTCGCGCTGGCGCGCGTGTGCCCGTACCTCGCGGCCTCCGACGTGGTGGTGGGCGAGAACACCTGCGACGGCAAGAAGAAGGGCTACGAGATCTTCAAGGACCTCGTCCCGCGGCTGCACGTCATGGACCTGCCGCAGACCAAGAGCGAGCAGGGTCGGGCGCTGATGCGGGCCGAGTATCAGCGCTTCGGCCGGTATCTCGAGGAGCTCACCGGGAAGACGCTCACCGTGGAGGCGCTGAAGCAGGGCATCGCCGCGGTCAACGCCAAGCGCTCGGCGATGCACCGGCTGGCGCGGCTGCGTGCAGCGGACCCGGCGCCCATCTCCGGGCTCGACGGCCTGCTCATGAACCAGATCTTCTTCTACGACGACCCCGCGCGCTTCACCGCGTCGGTCCACAAGGTCTGTGACGAGCTCGAGGGCCGCGTCGCGCGGAAGGACGGCGTGGTCGCGAAGGGCACCCCGCGCCTGCTCATCTCCGGCTGCCCCATGGCGGTGCCCAACTGGAAGGTGCCGAGCATCGTGGAGAAGAGCGGGGCGATCATCGTGGGCGAGGAGTCGTGCGTGGGCGAGCGCGGGACGCAGGCGCTGACCCAGGACACGGGCAGGACGCTGGACGAACTCTTCGACGCCCTCGTCGATCGCTACCTGAAGATCGACTGCGCCATCTTCACGCCCAACCAGTCGCGCGTGGAGCACGTGCTCTCCATGGCCAAGGACCTCCACGCGGACGGCGTCATCCACTACGGGCTGCAGTTCTGCTCGCCCTACCTGATGGAGGCGGGCCCGGTGGAGAAGCGCCTGGAGAAGGAGGGGCTGCCCACGCTGCGCATCGACACCGACTACGGCCAGGAGGACGTCGGGCAGATCCAGACCCGCGTCGAGGCCTTCGTGGAGCGGCTGCGCGGCTAGCCATGAGGAGCGCGGGCATCGACATCGGCTCGAGGGCCATCAAGTTCGTCGTCTACGACGGCGGCGTGGTCCACCAGCAGGTGGCGGACACCGGCTCCGAGCCGCTCGCGGTCTGCCGGCGCCTCCTCCAGGGCGTCGGCTTCGACCGGATCACGGCGACGGGCTACGGCCGCCACCTCTTCAAGGAGCACTGGCCCTCGGCCGGGGTCGTGACCGAGATCAAGGCGGTCGCCGTCGGGGCGACCGCCCTGGTCCCCGGGTGCCGGACGGTCATCGACGTCGGGGGCCAGGACAGCAAGGCCATCGCGCTCGACGAGAAGGGCAGGGTGCAGAAGTTCGTGATGAACGACCGCTGCGCCGCGGGCACCGGCCAGTTCCTGG
>CAZAIE010000541.1:0-5626 GCA_964485035.1 uncultured Myxococcaceae bacterium
GATGCTGGCGATGGCCGGCGAGGGCCCCGAGGCCGAAAAGACCGCGCGGCGCGCCGTGCAGCTCACGGAGGAGCATGGCGGCAACTACGTCCAGCTCTCCGGCCACCTCGACACCCTGGCGTACGCGCTCCTGGTGAGCGGCAAGCTCACCGAGGCCGAGGCCATCGCGCGCAAGGCCATCGCCCAGGGAGAGAAGGGGAAGCTCCCTGGTCGCACCCAGGCGTACGAGCACGGGACGCTCGCGCGGATCCTCTCGGCCCAAGGACGCACCGCCGACGCGGACGCCGAGTTCGTCCTCGCCGCGAAGCTCGCCGAGAAGGCGTCGCCGAGCCTCGAACTGGCGCGCCTGTTCGAGGCCCACGCGAAGCTGCTGCGGGAGGCTGGCCGCGAGGCCGAGGCCGAGCCCCTGGCCCAGCGGGCGCTCGCCTTGCGCAGCCCCGGGGGCCTGGTTGCCGAAAAAGCGCCTGCTCCCGCGGACGTCGCCTCGCCCTGAGCCTGCGACATCCGGACTCTCCGGGCCTTCTAGAGGTGTGCTCACGCCGCCGCCTCACGAGGCAGAGGAGAGTCCCATGTCCCCACTGCGCTGCTGTTTGGTCGCGCTCTTGTTTGCGAGCGCGCCCGCGTTCGCACAGCCCGTCTCACCTGCCTTCAAGGGCGACCTGCCCGGTTGGGCGTCGCTCGCCACGCCCATGAAGATCGACGCGCGTGGCCTGACGCGACCGACTCCGCTCTGGTGCCGCGAGGGGCTGCTCACCGAGCTTCCGGCGTTCCCGGTCTTCGAGAAGGTCGAGCAGCACGGCATGCCCGTCTTCGACCCGGAGACCTCGGCCTGGTTCGTGCCTGCCGAGGGGACGCTGGCGCGGGTCGACGGCGACCGGCTCACCGTGGTGCTCGAGGGGCTCCAGGGAGTCGACGTGGACGTGCGCGCCGCGCGCGGGCTGGCGGTGAGCCGCGAGCCCGACGACACGATCGTCCTCTGGCAGCTGGCGACCGGCGAGCGGCGGGTGTTGCTGACTGGCTGGCAGTACTTCCGGCCCCGCTTCTCGCCCGACGGACAGTCCGTCCTGGTCGCGGAGAGCCGCGCCACCGGCGGCCACTTCTGGCTGGTCACGCTGGACGGGCGGGCGACCGACCTGGGCCAGGGCATCGGGCCGGCGTGGCACCCCGACGGCCGGCGCCTGGTCTTCGTGCGCACCACCCACGACGGACACACCGTCCACGCCTCCACGGTCCATGTAATGGACGTCGCCACCCGTCGGGAGCGCCTGCTCGCGAGGACCTCGGCCCCGCCGCTGCTGGCGCCTGCGGTGTCCCTGGACGGGCGCCACGTGGCCTTCGGCGCCGCGGGCGGCGACCTGGTGCTGGTGGCGCCGTTCGCCGACGTCGCCCGGGAGGGGAGGTAGCCATGCGCACCCCCCTCCTAGTCGCCGCGCTGCTCTGCCTCTGCCCGGCTTCTGCCTGGGCGCAGAAGGTGTACCTGAACCCCAGCAACCAGTTCTCGAACCCCATCGCCGGCGGTGGGAACGAGGCCGACTACGCCAAGCGCAACGCCGACGCCACCAAGGCCAAGCTCGACGCCTTCGGGTTCACCACCCGGGTGGACCAGGACTTCAACAACGCCCCGGCCAACGCCAACTCCTGGGGCGCGGCGATCTTCGTGAGCATCCACTCCAACGCCGGTGGCGGCCACGGCACCGAGACCCTCTACAAGTCGACCGGGGGGAAGACCCTGGCCGACAAGATCCAGAACGGGCTCCTGGCGAAGCTCCCGTACCAGAACCGTGGCCTGAAGTACCGGGACAACCTGCACGTCCTCAACGCGACCAACATGTACGCCTGCCTCACCGAGGTGGTCTTCCACGACTGCGCCGCGAGCTCGGGCTACGAAGGGCACCCGCCCTCGGAGTCGGCGTTCCTCAAGAGCGCGGCCGGCATCGCCGCGGCCTCCGACGGGATGGCGCAGGGCGTCTGCAGCTACTTCGGCAAGACTTGCACCGTCGCTCCGGCCAAGGGCTTCATCAAGGGCGTGGTCTACAAGAACCCCACGCTCACCGACCACATCGCCGGGGCCACGGTCACCGTCACGGGCGCAGGGTCCAAGGTCTACGACGGCGGCTCGGGATGGTCCTTCGAGCTCAGCCCGGGCACATACACCGTCACCGCCTCGGCTCCGGGCTACAAGACCGCCACCCGCACCGGCGTGGTGGTGACCGCGGGGGGGACGGCCTGGTCGAGCATGGGGCTCGACCCGCAGCCGCCCGCGAATGGGACGATCCAGGGGTCGGTCTACGAGCTCCCCAACCAGGCGGACAAGGTCGCGGGCGCGGTGGTGAAGCTCTCCAGCGGCGCCAGCGCGACCTACAACGGCTCCAAGGACTTCTCCTTCGACGTCCCTCCGGGCGACTACACCCTCACCGTCACCGCGGCGGGGTACCAGCAGGGCACCGCGAGCGCCAAGGTGGCCTCGGGCGCTGCGGCGACCGTCCACGTCGGCCTGAAGGCGAACCCCGGCCCCGACGCCTCGACGCCAGCTCCGGACGCTGCGAGGCCGGGCCGGGACGCGGCAGGCCCAGGCCCGGATGCCGGAGAGTCCAGCACGGACGCAGAGGTCGAGGGCGAGGACGCGTCCGTCCAGCAGTCTGCCGATGGCGGAGTGGTCGTCGCCCCGGACGCAGGCCGGGTCATTCCGGCTTCGGACGGGGGCTGCGGGTGTGCCAGTGGCGGGGCCGGGCTCGCGCTCCTCATGCTGCCGGCCGCTCAGCCCCTCCGGCGCCGGACGAGGACTCCGAGCGCGGCCGGGAACTCAGCGGCTTCGGGTCCGCCGCAGCGGCCAGGAGAAGACCGTCGCCGGGTGCTGCCCGGCGGTGGCGACGTTGGCGAAGAGCGTCCGCCCCCGCCAGAGCGTGCCGTGGCCCTCGTGGATGTGGCCGAAGACGTGGAGCCGGGGAGCGGCGGCGGCGACGCGGTCCGCCAGCTCCTCGCAGCCCTCGTTCCGGCCCCAGACCTCGTCGAGGATGCCGTGGGGAGGGCCGTGCGTGACCAGCACGTCCAGGCCCTTGGGGATGAGCGCCCACTTCGCCGCCAGCGCGGCGCCGCGGGGCAGCATGAAGGGCCAGCCGCCGAACTCGGGAGTCCAGGGGCTGCCCCAGATGCGAAGGCCCGCGAGAGAGATCTCCTCGTCCTCGAGGTAGTGGATGGGCCCCAGTAGCCGAAGCGCCTCCTCCCGGCAGTCGCGCAGGCACGCGTCGTGGTTGCCCGCGACCAGGACCTTGTGGGGGTGGGGAAGCGCGTTGAGCCAGGCCGACGCGCGCGAAAGGTCCGCGAGCGAGCCGTCGCCCGTCACGTCGCCGGCGTGGAGGAGCACGTCGCCGTCGGGGACCCGGCAGCCCGGGAGGCCGTGCGTGTCGGAGAGGGCGACGAGGACGGTCACTTCTTCTCTTGGGCCGCCTGGACCCGGAGGACCTCCTCCAGGTCGATGATCGCGTGGCCACGCTTGCAGGAGATCTCCAGCTTGATGAGCGGGAGGTCGGACGGCGGGGTCTTGCCTCCGGGCCCGGAGAACTTCTCCACCGTCACCACCGCCTTGGCTCCGGCCTTCAGGTCGGGCACCGAGTGGGTGAAGGAGTTGTTGAGCTTGAGCAGCGCGTCGCCCCAGTCGTCGTCGCCGGTGTTCTCGATGTAGAGCGCGGTGAGGGTCCGGTCGAGCGCGGGGACCTGCTTCACCAGGATGCGCGCGTCGAGCGAGTTGCCGCTCACCGCGGGCCCGCCAGGACAGGCGATGACCAGGGCCATCACGCTCAGCGCCACCCAGCCGGCGATGACGCCGAACTTGTACTTGAAGAAGCGATCGGACGCCTTGAAGTCGTCCACCATCTCCAGCACCAGCGCCTTGGCGTCGTAGAGGACGTCGAGGAAGACCTCCTTGGCCGCGGTCTTGCGGTCCTCGGGGGCCTTGGGCGCGAGCTTCGGCTGCAGGGGCTGGAAGTCCGGGGGAGCCATCGCCGAGCAGGATAGCAGCAGGACGCGGAGGCCGGAACCGGCTCGAGGCTGGGTCGAGGGTGGGCTCGGACTGAGGGCCTACGGCTCGGCGCAGGGCCGCCCGCCGGCGTCCTGGGGCTTCTCCTCGACGCGGGCGCGCAGCTCCGCCAGCTCCCGCTCGAAGCGCCGGGTCATCTGCGTGGAGTAGAGGGAGATCACCCGCAATTCGCTGAGCACGTCCTTGGCCAGCCCCTCCAGGCGGTCGAGCCGCCCGATGACCTGACGCATGGCGTCGGCCTGCTCGGCGCTGGGCGCGTCCACCGCCGCCAGCCGGTCCTCGAGGCGCTCCAGGCAGACGTTGGTCTTCTCCGTCTGGTTCACCAGGATGGTCAGCAGCTCGGCGAGCTCGGCAGCGGGGCGGTCCATGGGCTACTTGAGGTCCTGCAGGGTCTTGGCGGCGAAGACGTTCTGGGGTTGCAGGTCCAGCACCTCCTCCAGCCGCTTCACGGCGCGGGCCCGGGCGGCGCTGGCCGCGGCGGGGTCGCGCTCCTGCCGCGAGCGCTCCACGTCCACCAGCGCCAGGCGCAGCATCGCCTCCACGTGCTTCGGCTGCACCTTGAGGATGGCCTCGAACTCCCGCGACGAGGCGTCGTAGCTCCCGGCCTGGAAGAGCGCCACCGCGAGCGCCTGCTTCGCCGCGAGGTCGTCCGGGCGCAGCACGGTCACCAGCCGCAGCCACTTCGCCGCCTCCTCGGGGTTGCCGCGCTGGTTGGCGATGGCCCCCAGCCGCTCGTAGGCGCGGTCGCTGAGCGGGTCGCGCTCCAGCACTGCGAGGTAGCCCTCGAGTGCCCGGTCCAGCCGCTCCTTCCCGAAGTACAGGTCGGCGACATAGAGGTGGTTGCGCGGGTCGTCCGGCGCGCGCTCCAGGGCCAGCCGGTACTCGTCCAGGGCGCGGGCAGTGTCGTCCAGGCGCTGGAAGGCCAGCCCCAGCGCGCTGTGCACCACCGCGAGGTCGGGGAACCGCTCGAGGATCTCCTCGAAGGCGACGATGGCCTGCTGCGGGGAGTCCATCTTCTCCAGGAGGTCCAGCCCGCGCTGGAACTCGCCCTCGATGGCCTTGGGGAACTCGCGGAAGGGGTCGGTGATGCGGGCCATCACCTTGCGGGCCACGTCCAGGTCCCGCTTCTCCGGGTTCAGGGCGAGGATGGCGCGGATGGTCTCCACCGCGCCCTTGCGGTCCCCCGTGCGCGACAGCCCCAGCGCCAGCGGCACGTGGTGGCGCGCCAGGGCGGGCTCCAGGTCGCGGGCCTTCTTCAGGCTGGTCACCGCCTCGGGGAAGCGCTCGGCCTCCAGGTACAGCACCCCCAGCCGGAAGTGGTACTCGGCCAGGTCCGGCCGCAGCTCGCAGGCGCGGCCAAAGTGCACCACCGCCTTGCCCTCGGAGTCCTGGGCTCGGGCGTAGTAGGCGAGCCCCAGCCCGTACTGGGCCACGTCGTCCCGGGGGTCGGCCGCGGCCGCCTGCTCCAGCGCCGAGAGGGCCTCTTGCAGGCGCCCGGCCCGGAAGTGGCCCTCCACGTAGGCCCGCATCACCGTGGGGGAGCGGGGGTCGGCGGCGCGGGCGCGCCCGCGCCGCCGACCCCCGCTCCCC
>CAZAIE010000542.1:0-5621 GCA_964485035.1 uncultured Myxococcaceae bacterium
GCGCGGGGCCCGCGAGCTACCCCGCGGGCCCCGCGCCCATCACCGAGTCCGAGCGAGGCATCCGCCGCGGCGACCTGAAGGACAACCTCCCGCAGCTCATCAACGCCTTCTACCAGTCGCAGGAGACCGGCGAGCTGGGCGTGCAGCGCGGCAAGGTGAAGAAGGTCGTCTACTTCGAGAAGGGCCAGCCGGTCTTCGCCCTCTCCAATCTGGTCACCGACCGCTTCGGCCAGTTCCTCGTGCGCGTGGGCAAGATCAACGACGCCCAGCTCAAGATCGCCGCGACCACCGCCACCGAGAAGAAGCGCCGCACCGGCGAGGTGCTGGTGGAGATGGGGCTGCTCAAGGAGACCGAGCGCCTCTACTTCGTGGGCCAGCAGGTGAAGAGCATCATCTACTCGCTCTTCGGCTGGGAGGAGGGCGTCTACGAGCTCGCCTTCAAGCACTCCGCCGCCGGCGAGTCCATCAAGCTCGACATCCACCCCGCGAACCTGATCATGCGGGGCATCAAGAAGCTCTACAAACCCGAGCGCCTGCGCCGCCTGCTCGCTCCCGAGGATCGGGTCCTCCCTTCCCTGCAGCCGGCGTACTCGCTGAGCGAGATCGAGCTCGAGCGCTGGGAGGCGGAGCTGCTGCCCCGCGCCGACGGCACCCGGACCGTGGCCGAGCTGGTGGCCATCGCCAACCGCCCCGAGCACGTGGTGCACGGCTTCATCTACGGCCTGGTCGCGCTCTCGGTCCTGGAGCGGCGCGCCTAGCCCCACGCCGGTCGGGAGCCGGCCCGTCCGTCCATGGAAGACACCGCCTCCCCGCTCCGGTCCGACACCCGCATCCGCTTCGTGCTCGAGCTGGGCAGCGCCCTGCACCGCTACGGGACGCCCGCCCACCGCCTCGAGGACGTGATGACCGTGGTGGCCGCCCAGCTCGGCCTGGAGGCGCGCTTCGTCTCCACCCCCACCGCCATCTACGCCTCCTTCGACCCCGCCGAGGCGCTGCACTCCACCCTCATCCGCGTCGAGCCGGGGGACGTGGACCTGGACCGCCTCTCGCGGCTGGACCGCGTGGCGGGGCAGGTGGTGGCGCGCCAGCTCACGCCGGAGCAGGGCGCCGCGGCGATCACCGAGATCCTCGCGAGCGGGCCGACGTGGGGGCCGGCGGTCACCATCGCCTGCTTCGGCTTCGCCTCCGCCGCGGGGGCCCAGCTCTTCGGCGGCCGGCTGGTGGAGCTGGGCGTCTCGTTGGTCATCGGTCTGGTGCTGGGCGTGCTCGCGGTGTTGGCCGGGAAGGTGCAGACCCTGGCCCGGGGCTTCGAGCTGGTGGCGGCCTTCACCGCCTCGGCGCTCTCGGTGGTGGGCGCGCACTTCGTGGGCGGCTTCTCCGCGGAGATCACCACGCTCGCGGCGCTGGTGTACCTGCTCCCGGGACTCACGCTCACGGTGGCGATGATCGAGCTGGCGACGCGCAACCTCGTCTCCGGGACCACGCGCTTCACCGGGGCGCTGCTGGTCTTCCTGCAGCTCGCGTTCGGGGTTGCGCTGGGTCAGCGGCTGCGGCTGGTGCTGCCGCCCGCGAGCGTGGCGCTGCCCCAGGTCCCGCTGCCCGGCTGGACCACCGGTCTCACCCTGGTGGTCATCACCCTCTCGCTGGCGGTGCTCTTCAAGGCGCGGATGCGCGACGCGGTGTGGATCCTCGCGGCGTCCATCCTCGCCTGGGGCGGCGGTCGCCTGGGGGCGGTGTGGCTGGGGCCGGAGCTGGGCGCCTTCCTCGGCGCGCTCGCGCTGGGCGTGGGCAGCAACGTCTTCTCGCGGCTGATGGACCGGCCCTCGCTGGTGACCATCGTCCCCGGGGTGATGCTGCTCGTCCCCGGGTCGGTGGGCTACCGCAGCCTGGAGTCGATGATGGCCCAGGACGTGGTGGCCGGCCTCGCCACCGCGTTCTCGATGTTCGTGGTGCTGGTCGGCCTCTCCGCGGGGATCCTGCTCTCCAACGCGCTGGTGCCGCCGCGCCGCGGGCTGGTGTGAGCCCGGGCCTCGTCCACTACAGGGCGATCACCTGCTCGATCTGCTCGTCCTTGGCCACGCGCTCCGGCCCGCCGTCCGGGCCCTGGCGGAACACCGCGCTGCCGTTGCTCCACAGCGGCGAGCCGTCCGGCCCGAGGTCGAAGGCGAGCACGCCCTTGGCCACGGGCTCTGGCCCGGCGCCGCTGACGAGCTTCACCAGTTGCCAGGCGGGGGGCACCAGCGCCGGCGCGTCGTCGCCCCGGGCCCGCGCCTTGCGCGCCGCCTTGTCCGCGTCGATGAGGTTGCCCCAGACCATCATCTGCTGCAGGTCCGCCGCCTGCTGCCGGGTGTCCCCGCTGCGGGAGAGCGGCTTGCCGGTGTAGCGGACGGTGAAGAACTCGAGCCAGCGGTAGAGCGCGGTGAGCAGGCGCCAGGGGAAGAGCAGTACGTCCAACGCCACGGCCGGAAGCGAGGCGCTGCGCTGCGTGCGCCACGGACGCCGGATGGCCCAGACCGTTCCGTCGGGGGCCACCCGCGGCGCCAAAAACTCCGCGTCGGGCTGCTCGGCGAGGCAGGTCACCTCGCCGGACTTGAGGTCGACGCGGTGCAGCGCGAAGGGGCCGTAGCCCTGGAAGTTCCCCTGCCGATCGCGGCCGAGCCCGGCGGACTGGTAGACGAGCTGCGGCTGGCCGGGGACCCACGCCGGCGCGAGGTCGAGCGAGTCGCCCTCGGTCACCTCCAAGAGGTCGGAGCCGTCCGCGCGGAGCACCGCGAGGTTCGCGGTGCCGGCGTCGCGGGGCACGCTGCAGGCCACCAGCTCCACCTCGGCCGAGGCGGCGGGGTGCTGCAGGCGCAGGTCGTTGCCGTGGAAGAGCCGCTGCTCCTCGCCGCTGGCGACGTCCACGGCGAAGAGGCCCGCGACCTCGTCGGTCTCCAGCGAGTAGAGCAGCCGCCCCGGCTCCCGCGCCCGGGAGAGCGAGGTCACCGCGATGCGCATCGCCGCGGGGTCTCGCCGGGGCATGCCCCAGAGCGCGCCGCCGGACATGAACTGCGCGCCGCGGCCGCTGCTCTTCCAGTCGTTGCGGCCCGAGGCGCGGACGGCGCGGTCGCGCACCGCGAGACCGAACTTGCTCTCGAGCACGCGGGCGGGGCCCTCGCCGTCGACGACGTGGAGCCGGCCCTTGGCCAGGTACGCGAGCTTCGTGGGCGTCATGGCCACCGAGTGTAGCAGCGCCGCACGGCCATCCTCAGTAGCCGCGTCGCCGGTCGACCAGGTGCTCGAGCGGGCGGCCGTCGAGCAGGGCCCGGACGTTGTGGGCCACGACCCCGGCGGCGCTGCGCTCGTCGGTGATCGCCGCGGCGTGGGGCAGCAGCGTCACCCGGGGGTGCGTCCAGAACGGGTGCTGTGCGGGCAGGGGCTCGGTCTGGAACACGTCGAGGACGGCGCGCCCCACCGCGCCCGAGTCGAGCGCCGCGAGCAGGTCCGCCTCGACCAGGTGCCCGCCGCGCGCCAGGTTCACCACCCCGGCCCCGCGCGGCAGCGCCGCGAAGAGCCGCGCGTCCAGGATCCCGCGGGTCGCGTCCGTGAGCGGCAGGAGGTTGATGACGATCTGCGCGTCCGCGAGCAGCGCGCCGAGCGCCTCCGCTCCCGAGGCCGCAGCCACGCCCGGCGGCGCCGCGCGCGGGCTCCGGCTCCAGCCGGTGACCCGGTAGCCGACGGCGGCCAGCGCCGTCGCCGCGGCGCGTCCCATCTCCCCCAGGCCCAGCACCGCCACCCGAACCTCGTCGGCGCGCCGCTGCGGCAGGGGGCGCCACAGGCGCTCGCCCTGCTGCCGGGCGTAGTCGAAGAACCCGCGGTGCAGGCAGAGCGTCGCCCACACGGCGGTCTCGGTCATCGCCGCGGTCATCGCCGGGTCGACCATGCGCGCGAGCGGCACGTCCGGGGGTACCGTCGGGTCGGCCACCACGCGATCCACCCCCGCCCACAGCGACTGGATGAGCCGCAGGTTGGGCAGGCCCTGCAGGCTGCCCGGGGCCGGGTTCGCGACCAGGGCGATCTCGATGCTCCCCGGGGCCGCGCGCGCCGCCTCGAGGTCCACGAAGCGCGCCTCGGGGAGGGCGGCCTCCAGCGCCGCGAGCCAGGCCCGCCGCTCGCCCTCGTCGAGCGCGCCGCAGAGCAGGACGTCCATGGCTCAGGGCCTCTCGAAGAGCCGCAGCGCCATCGGCAGCCGCGCGTTCCAGGCCGCCTCGTTGTGACCGGCGCCGGCCTGGAAGAAGTGCAGGATGTCCACGCCGTCGGGCTCGAGGCGGTTGGCGGTGGGGTCGTTGGGGAAGGTGTCGATGCCCTTGGCGACGAGCGTGTTCCTCATGTTCAGGGTCCCGCAGTAGTTGTCCGCGTCGTCGTCCTGGCCGTCGAACTTGCAGCCCCCCACGGGGATCTTTCCGCCGCTGTCCAGGTAGAAGACCTGCCCGCGCGTGCCCAGGTCCGCGGTCTCCGCGTAGAGCTGCACCACCGTCTTCTGCTTCACCGTGCCCCACAGCCCCCAGTCGAAGGTCGAGGACATGCCGCCCACGTACTTGAAGACCGAGGGGTGCTTCCAGGCGACGTAGTAGGAGATGAGGCCGCCGAGGCTGGAGCCGAGGATGCCGGTCTGCTCCTTCTCCGGCCGGGTGCGGTAGCGGGCGTCGATGAGCGGCTTGAGGTCGCTGACCAGGAAGTCGGCGTAGTCGTCGCCCTTGCCGCCCACCACGTTCCCGCCTCCGATGTCGTCCGGCACGTGCGTGTACTCGGCCATGCGGTCGGCGTTGTTGGGCACCGCCACGACCATGAACTCCCGGGCGCGCCCCGCGGTGATCTCCACCTCGGCGACCCCGTCCACGTCCCACGAGGCGGGCGCGGACCAGGGCTGGTTGGTGGCGAAGGCGTTGTTCCCGTCGTGCAGGTAGAGCACCGGGTAGCGGGTGGAGCCGGTGTCGTACCCCCGCGGCACGTAGAGGTAGACCAGGCGGTCGTTGTTCAGCCGGGTGGCGTGCACCTTGCGGATCCACTCCAGGTGGCCCTTCGCCGTGCCGCCCAGGACGAGGGAGTAGCGCCCGTTGGCGTCGTAGTCGAAGCGCCGCGAGAGCGGGTCGGAGAACCAGACGTCCGTCGCGCCTTCCTTGGCCACGAACTTGTACGCCCAGCGCTTGCCCGCCGCGGCGAGCGTGGTCCGCGCGTGGAAGAAGTCCGAGCCCTCCGCGGAGAGGGTGAGCGCCGGCTGCCAGGCGTTGAACTCCCCGGCCACGCGCAGCGGCTCGCCGCGCCGGGAGACGGAGAAGTCCTCCTCGGCGTTCTTCGCGTCGTCCTCGGCGTCGAAGGCCGCTGAGCGCACGTAGACGAAGACGACGTCGTCCCCCGCGACGATCGGGAAGCCCCCGTGGGACTCCACGGCGCGCACGAAGGTCTCGACCGCGGCGGACTTCGCGGCGCCGTTCTCGGAGGGGTTGCGCAGGCAGCCGAGGACCGCCTCGTAGTTCCCCAGGTCCGTGCCCGTGGGGCTGACCTCGCTGCAGCTGCGCGGGCTGGTGGACGCGTCGGGGGCGCCGCCCGCATCCGCGCCGGGTCCTCCGACGTCGGGGGAC
>CAZAIE010000543.1:0-5621 GCA_964485035.1 uncultured Myxococcaceae bacterium
CGCCCGACGTCGCCGTCGGTGTCCCTCTGGTCGGGGTTGGAGGCGTCCATGCAGTTGTCCAGGGAGTCCGCCACCCCGTCGAGGTCGCCGTCGCTGGTGCACATCCCTGCCGCGATGCCCTCGGTGCCCTGGCTGGGGTTGGGCACCAGCGGGCAGGTGTCGCGGGCGTTCTCCACCCCGTCGCCGTCCGCGTCCTCACAGCACGCATCGCCCTGGCCCGGGCACGGGTCGCTGGCCAGCGCGAGGGCCTTGCGGGTGTTGGCCTGGGCCTTGTCGGCGACGAGGGGACAGTCGTCCAGGGCGTTCTCCACCCCGTCTCCGTCGAGGTCCGGGTCGCACGCGTCGCCGCGCCCGCCGCCGTCGAGGTCCGACTGGCTGGGGTTCACCACCAAGACGCAGTTGTCGCAGGCGTCGCCCACCCCGTCGCCGTCGGAGTCGGTCTGATCGCGGTTGGCCACGAAGGGGCAGTCGTCCTTCACGTCGGACCAGCCGTCGCCGTCCGCGTCGTCGCCGTAGGCCAGCGTCTTGCCGTCGTCGGTGTAGGCGACCCAGACGGAGCCCACCACGCCGTGGCACTCGCAGGGCTGGTTCACGACGCAGGTGCACACCGCGCCGGCGGTCCCGCCCTCCTCCTTGGGCTTGCCACACTCGCTGCCTAGGCACTCCGGGTTGTCCTCTTCTGCCTGGACGGACGGCGGCAGGACGACGCAGAGCGCAGCAATCACCAGCATGAATCTCGAGTTCATGGCCTCTCCTTCGGTCTGTCGTGGGGGCGCTTCTTCGGGTTTGCGACCCGTAGTGCGCGGCTCGCGGGATTTCGGCTCAGTGACCCGCGGCGGGCACGGATTCCCCTGTCCGCGCGCCGGGTTGCGCGCAGCGTCGCGGCGCTGCCATCCTGCCGGGCAGTCGTACGACGTCGGGGGTGAGCCGTTTTCTTGCGATCTCGACACCCAGGGGCCGTGAGTCCCGCGCGTCCCGCCCTGAAGCTGGTCGAGCCCGAGCAGCCGGCGGGGAGCGGGGCCGAGCCTGTGCCCACGCCCCTCCCCTCCCTCGACGTCCTCTTCCGGTCCTACTCGGGCTACGTGGCGCAGGTGGCGCTGCGGCTGCTCGGTCGCGACGACGACGTGGACGACGTGGTGCAGGAGGTCTTCGTCGTCTCGCTCAAGGGCGTGGACCGGCTGCGCGACGCCGCGGCGATCAAGGGCTGGCTGGCGACGGTGGCGGTGCGGGTGGCGCGGCGCAAGCTGCGGCTGCGCAGGCTCTGGGGCCTGGTGGGGCTGGACGAGCCGGGCGCAGGCGTCGCCGACTGCGTCGCCCCCGGGGCCAGCCCCGAGGACCGGACGGTGCTGGCGCGGGTCTACGCCGCCCTCGACGACCTGCCGGTGGACGAGCGCATCGCCTGGACCCTGCGGCACGTCGAGGGCGAGCGGCTCGAGGCCGTCGCCAGGCTTTGCGGCTGCTCGCTGGCCACGGCGAAGCGGCGCATCGCGGTCGCGCACGAGAAGCTGGAAAGGCTGGTGTCCGATGACTGACCTGGCCCGGAAGATGGAAGCGGCGCGCGGCGCCCTGAAGGTGGACTGGAGCGCGGAGCGGGCGTGGCGCGCGGAGCGCGGGGTTCACCGCCTGCGCCGCCGCCGGGCCGTGGTCCGGGGCGTCGTCGCGAGCGCCGCCCTGCTCGCCCTCGTCGCCGGCAGCGCGGTCCTCGCCCGGCTGTACCGCCCGCCCGAGCCGATGGCGGTCGCCGAGGGCCGCGTGCTCCGCTTCGAGGACGGCTCCAGCGCCACGCTCTTCGACGACGCAGCGATCACCCGCACCAGCAACGAGCCGAACCGCACGGTGGTGGAGATCGTCAAGGGCGGGGCCCGCTTCGAGGTGGCCCGGAACCCCGTGCGCGTCTTTCGCGTCGAGTCCGGCCCGGTGGCGGTGGAGGTGCTGGGCACGCAGTTCACGGTGGAGAAGCTCGAGGCCAGCTCGCGCGTGGCCGTCCACAGCGGCCGGGTTCGGGTCATCGCCCCGAGCGGCACGGTGGAGCTGGGCGCGGGCGAGAGCGGCGAGTACGCCGACGCCGTCCCGGAGCCGGTGGTGTTGCCGGAACTCGAGGCGCCAGTGCCCTCGCCCAGGCCAGTCGTCCGGCCGAAGCCGAGCGTCGAGGACACGGCGGAGCTGTTCCGGGCCGCGGACGTCGCGCGGGTCTCGCGCCGGCCCGCCGAGGCGGTCGAGCCGCTGCGGCGCGTGCTGCGCCAGCCCGGCGAGCCCAAGGCGCCGCTGGCCGCGTTCTCGCTGGGGCGGCTCTACCTCGACGACCTCGGGCGCCCGCGCGAGGCCGCGCAGGCCTTCGCCGAGGCCTACCGGCTCTCGCCCCGCGGCCCGCTCGCGGAGGACTCGCTGGCGCACGAGGTCGAGGCCTGGGCGCGCGCCGGGGAGGAGGTCCGGGCCCGCTCGGCCGCCCAGCGGTACGTCACCCGCTTCCCAGCGGGGCTGCGCCTGAAGGCGGTGAAGAGGTTCGGCGGCCTGCCATGATCCCGTCCGGGCGAGTCGTCGCGGTGATGCTCGCGCTGCTCGCGCCCGCGGCGGCCGGCGCCGACGTGCCGCGCATCCGCATCTCGCTGCACCGCTGCCTCCAGCTCAAGGAGGACCTGGTCTCCGGGATGGTGCACGTCGAGCTCAAGGGCCACGTCACGGCACGGTCCGGAGCGGTGACCGGAGGCGTGGGGGCCGAGGTCCGCTGCGCCAAGGGTGGCGTGGTCATCGAGATCTTCGACGACGACACCGCGACGCTGGTCGCCACCCGCACCGTCGACCTGACGGCGTTCGGCGCGGGGGCGCGTCCCCGGCTGCTCGCGCTGACCATCGCCGAGATGGTGGACGCCGTCTGGGAGAGCGCCGCGCCTCCGGCTCCCGAGTCGCTCGCGCCCGCCGTCGCGGAGCAACCTGTCGCGGCCGCCAGCCCGAGGGCCGACGCGCCCGTGCCCGAGGTCCAGGCCAGCGCCGGACTGGACATCGAGCCACCACCCCCGCCGAAGAAGGTGCGGGACCTGCGCCTCTACGACTTCGCCGTCCGGGTCTCCACCCGGAAGTTCGCGCAGGGGCCGTTCGAGTTCGGGGGTTCGCTGCGCGGCGCCATCGCCTTCGACGAGCGGCTGGTGGCCGAGGGTGACCTGAGCGTGGAGCGGGGCGAGAGCGGGACTGACCTGGGCCCGGTGTCCGGCACCACGTACAGCCTGGGAGCCTGGGTGGGCCTGCGGCTCGATCTGGAGCCCATCGAGCTGCGCGGGGGCGTGGGCCTGCGCGCCGGAGTCGCCAGCCTCGCGGGAAGCCCCCGACCCGAGGTCCGGGCCGGGACGGTGACCGGCGGCTGGGTCGGCCCGATGGTGGTCGTGGTCGCGCGGTGGCTCCTCTCGGACGTGATGGTCGACCTGGGGCTCGATGGAGGCGTGAACCTGACGCCGGTGCGCGGCCGCGTGGCCGGAGGGGAAGAGGTCTCCATCGCTGGCGGGTGGCTCGGCGTGCAGCTCGGCGTCGGGTATCGGCTGTAGTCTCCACGAACCCACCGTCGAGGGAGCCGGCCCGCCCATCCCATGGCCCTGCGCACGTCCCGCCGCTCAGCGATCCTTGGCGTGGCCCTCGCCACGACGATGGCCGCGAGCGCCTGCGAGACGGTGGGGACGGTGCTCGAGCCGGACGTCCCGGACGCGATGCCTGGACGCGACGCGACGACCTACGTCCCCGAGGACGCCGCGGGCTCCGACGCCGCGTGGCTACCCGATGCGGGGCGCGATGCGGCCTCGCCCGACTCGGGGACTCCGGATGCCGCGGGTGGAGAAGATGCCGCGACGACGGATGCGAGCCCCGATACAGGGCCAGCCGACGGCGGCGTCGATGCCGGCGCGGTGGATGGCGGGGTTTGAGTTCGGCGGCGGATTGCGTCAGTGCCCGCTTGTCGCCTTCAGCCCGATGATCGCCACGACCAGCATTCCCAGGAACAGCAGGCGCCCCAGCGTCGCGGGCTCCTTGAACAGGATGATCCCCAGGACGGCCGCGCCCACCGTCCCGATGCCCACCCACACTCCGTAGGCCGTGCCGATGGGCAGCGTCTTGGTGGCCAAGCCCAGCAGGCCCATGCTGGCGACCATCGTGAAGAGCGTCAGCAGCGTCGGGCCGGGCCGGGTGAAGCCCTCGGTGTACTTCAGGCCGATGGCCCAGCCGACCTCCATCAGTCCGGCGACCACGAGCAGCATCCAGGCCATGAGATCTCCTGCGCCGTCTTGTCGTGACCGGGGACGGCGCAGGTTTGGAGTGTAGCGGGACGGCGCCTCGGGCGTGCCGTCAGCGCAGGGCCTGCGCGGCGCCCTCGAGGAGTGCCTGGGCCGACCCCGGAACGCCGGCCAGGCTGGCGAGGTACAGCATGAGCGATGCCCTCACCCACCCGCCGTGCTCGAGCGGCTCGCGGAGGTTGGCGCGGAGGAAGCGCTCCGCGGGCTCGCGTTGTGGTGGGGGCAGCGTCGCCAGCGCGAGCGCCAGCTCGGCGACCGTGCGTCCCCGGGCGGCGTCGAGCTTCTTCTCTGGAACCGTGGTGTCCAGGAACCGGCGCGCCTCGTCGAAGCGCTCGGCCGCGCACGCCGCCGTGACGACGGGAAAGATCCCGTGCAGGAGCGAGGGCTTCTTCTTCCCGAAGGCCTCGGCGAAGTGCCGGCGATGCAGCGCGTACGCGTGGTCGAAGAGCGGACGCTGCCGTGCGTCGGTGGCGAGCCACTCCGCGAGCGCCAGGGCTTCGAGGGCCGAGGCCGCAGCGTGCGCGTCCGCCTCGCCGTGAGCGTCGATGGCCCCGGACGCTCGTGCCTCCGAGAGCACCCGGCGCGTGAGGGCCAGGAGCTCCCGGGTGTCGGGCGAGGCCGCGAGGCCCACCAGGTACGACTGGGCAACCTGCGCGAAGGCGTTGCGCCAGAAGACGAGGTTCAACGGTCCCTTCGCTTGCACCAGCGCCTGGGGGAGCACGGGGAAGTCCGCAAGAGCGGCGCGCTGGCGGGTGGGGTCGAAGGCCGGCATGGGGTCGTCGTCCCCGGTCAGCTTCGCTGGAAGACCAGCAGGTACTGGTAGGGGAGCAGCGTGGCGTCCTCGCGCTGCAGCGTGAAGCCTGCGTCCTGCGCCGTCTCGGTCAGCTCCTTGCGCGTCACCTTGAGCGAGGCGGGCGGACCCTGGGGCAGCTCGCCTTCCTTGAACTCCACGAGGACGAGGCGCGCACCGGGCTTCAGCTCCGCCGCGAGTCGCTTCATCCAGCCGGAGCGATCTGCCACGTGGTGCAGGACGTCGCAGACGAAGACCAGGTCCACGCCTGGAGGCACCTTCGGATCGTCGGCTGCAGCCGGGGCTACCTGGATGTTGCCCACCCCGGTGCTCATCGCCTTGTGGTGGACGTGGCGCAGCATCTCCGGCTCGAGATCCAGGGCGACGACCTTCCCCTTGGGGAGCGCGGCGGCGAACCGGAAGGTGAAGTAGCCGGAGCCTGCGCCGACGTCGGCAACGGTCTCGTCGCCGCGCAGGCCCAGGGTCTTCACGAGCTCGTCCGGCTTCTGCCACACCGCGCGGTCCGCCCGCTCGAGGAAGGCGATGTACTGCTCGGT
>CAZAIE010000544.1:0-3228 GCA_964485035.1 uncultured Myxococcaceae bacterium
TCCGGGAGATCGGCCGGGGCGGGATGGGCGCGGTCTACCTCGCCACCCACCGGCGGCTGCCGGGCAAGTGCTTCGCGGTGAAGCTCTTGCTCTGCCCGGGCGACGAGGCCTACGCGCGCTTCCGCCGCGAAGCGGAGATCGCCGGGCGCCTCGGCCACCCCAACATCGTCGAGGTGGTGGACTGGAACACCCTGCCCGACGGCTCGCCCTACCTGGTGATGGAGTTCCTGCAGGGGCAGAGCCTGGAGGAGCGGCTGCAGCGCGGGCCGCTCGCGCCAGAGGCGGCCTCTTCCATCCTCCGGCAGATCGGCTCGGCGCTGGCGGCCGCGCACGCGGCGGGCGTCGTCCACCGCGACCTCAAGCCCGCGAACGTCTTCCTCTGCCCCGCGGACGCGGGCGGCGTCCTCTCCGACCGCGTGAAGGTCCTCGACTTCGGCATCTCCAAGATGCGCGACTCGACTGCGGTCCAGACCCAGGACCTGCAGCTCCTCGGCACCCCGCGCTACATGGCCCCGGAGCAGGCGCTGGGCGAGAACAGCTCCATCGACGCGCGCACCGACCTCTTCGCGCTCGGCGCCATCGCCTACGAGATGCTCTCCGGGCGGGCGGCCTTCGAGGCGGACTCCATCGCCAAGACCATCTACCAGGTGGTGAACGTCGACCCGCAGCCGCTGGCCACGCGCGTCCCGGGGCTGCCCCCGGCGATGACCACCGCCGTCTCCCGCGCCCTCTCCAAGGCCCCCGACCAGCGCTTCCCCGACGTGGGCAGCTTCGTCGAGGCCTTCACCGGCCAGCGGCTCGTCACCCTCGCCCCGCAGCTCCCCGGCGAGTTCGACCCCTCCACCGCGGCGACCGAGAAGACCTTCGTGCGCACGGGAGAGCCGCCCGTCGCCACCCCGGCGCCCGCGCCTCCCGTCGTCGCCGTGGCCGTTCCTCCGCCGCGGCCAGAGGTCTCGTTCGCCGCGAGGCCCGGTTCCCTGCGCATCCTGCTGGGCGCCGCCGCGGTCCTCGGAGCCCTGGCCATCGGGTACGGCGTCGTCTCGCATCCCCAAGCCGTCCCCGCGGGCCCGGACGCCACGGCGGCCGGAGCCGACGCCTCCGAGGCAGGACTGGATGCAGCAGCGGCCGGCCCCGATGCCTCCCAGCCCGGCGACGACGCGGGCCTCCCCGACGCCGCGAGAGCCCGGCCCCCTGTCCGCGAGACGCTCCCGCCAGAGGTCGTCCGGCAGCTCGACGAGGTCCAGGCGAAGCTCGATCAGCAGGCCTTCCCCTTGGCGGTGCGCCTCGCCGAGCGCGCCCAGCAAGACCACCCGACGACGCGTGGCCGCGGGCTGCTGGCGCTCGCCTACTGCGGCATCGGCCGACCCGAACGCGCCATGGACGTCCTCCGCAGGCAGCCGCTTCCCCCAAGCGAGGCCCGGAAGGTCTGTCAGTTCTGTCAGGACAGGGGTTCTGCGCTCGTCTGCCCGCCTTGACCGGCCGTTCCCGGTCTACCCATCGATTTCGAAGTTGTTTTTCAACCATGCAATGCGAACTCGAAAGACAAGGTCCGTCTTTCGAGAACGCTGGAACAGGAATTCAAGCACTTACACGCGAATTCCGGCTGGCACGCGAGCTGCTTAAGTAGTTCAACGAAGCGCAACGCACCTGAGAAGCTGGTCCCCCCCCCGCCGCTTCGTTGGTCGTTGCGCTTCTTTTTTGCCCAGAGCCCGGGCGCTCATCTGAGTGCCAGCATCTTCGAAGCGCCCGGTGCTCCTGGCAAACCCCCTCGAAACCAAACTGCGCTGCTGCCTGGTCCTACGGGTCCGATCGGTTCGCGCTTTCCGTCCACGAGACCGCCCTGCCGTCGGCGCCGAGCACCACCTCGACCTGCGCGGTGTGCCGGCCCAGGACCGCTTCGACCTCGACCCTCCGTCCACCCGGGGCAGCGGACACTCGCGTGCGGATCCTGGCAGCGAGACCAGCGGCCATCACCGTGCGCTCGCCAGACTGGGCCAAGGCGGCGGCGCTGCGCGCGAGCCACACCGCCTGGTTGCGACGCTCGGACTCCCGACGCTCAGCGAAGCGGTCGGCCATGCGATTGCCAACCAGGGCCGCAAGCCCCAGCAGCACGAACATCGCGACCATCACCAGCACCAGCGCCTGGCCCCGCGCACGGCTCCTTCGGCTGCAGTTCGCTCTCATCGGATCACCAGGCCACGCGGAAGGAGGACTCTGCCGGGAGCCCCGGACGCATCGGCCGCCCGAAGGTCACCACCGCGACGCGCGCCTCGCGCCTGAGCGCCTGCGCCTGCCGGGCAATCGGGTGGTCCCCGCCGCACGCTGCAAGGGCCTTGCGTACCAGAACCCCGTCTGCGACCGCGTACTCGACGGTCCCACATGCGCCCTGTAGCACCAGCCGGTCGCCAGACTGGACCTGCATCGACTGAAGGTCCCGGCGCAGCTCCTCGCTGAACGCCCGCGCCGAGCGCGCCGACTCGGCCACCGCCGACGCCCGGTAGAGCTGGTCCTCGAAGGTGCGGACGAAGGCGTAGGTCGCCGGGATCAGAATCCCGAGGATCGAGACGCAGATCGCCAGCTCGAGCAGCGTGAACCCACGGCGCCTCATCGCGGCCTCCCAAGCACCACCAGGCTCTTCTCCTGCGGACCGCGCGGCCCCTGCCAGCGAACCCGGAGCTGCGTCGCCTCGCCCTGGGGGACCAGCTCCACCTTGCCCTGCGGCAGCCCCTGCAGCAGCCGCTCGCGCTCCTGGGCGTCGCCCGGCTGCCTCTGGACCACGAGGCCCGCCTCGTACTCCAGGCACTGCAACGCCCGCTCGGCCTGCGCCAGCTCCACCGACTCCTCGGTGACCCTTCCGGAGCCCAGCGACACCGCGCCCGTCGCGAGGATCCCCAGGACGGCCACGCAGATCATCAGTTCGATGAGCGTCGTTCCGCGGTTCATGCCACACCTCGCAGGTCGGCCTTCCCGGGCGCGAGCGAGAGCTCGGCCACGAGCTCCCGTCGGCGTCCGACTCCCCGGCAGCGGGAGCACGACGACAGCCCGCCGCAGCCGCACGGCCGGGTCACCAGTTCCTGGAACAGCACCGCTCGCAGCGTGGTGGCGAGGAGCGACGCCTCCACTCCCAGGTCCAGCAGTCGCTGCCGTGCCTCGGCTGGGGAGCCCGCGTGCAGTCCCGCCAGCACCAGCCGCCCGGTGTGCGCCGCCTCCAGCGCGAGCCGCGCCTCC
>CAZAIE010000544.1:3238-5605 GCA_964485035.1 uncultured Myxococcaceae bacterium
ATCCAGCTCCACCTGATCGACCGGAACCCCGGCCGCCCGCAGGCGCTGCTCGACCGGGTCTTCGAGGCTCAGGTGCGCTCCAGGGCGCTCCGAGGCGACGTGGGCCAACGCGGCGTAGAGCGTGGTCGTCTTCCCCGAGCCCGAGGCGCCCGCGACCACCACCAGCCCGGTGCGCGAGGCGAGCACGCCGCGCAGCGGCTGCAGCACGCTCTGGGCAAGACCCAGCTCGGCCAGGGAGAACAGCCGCCCGAAGAGGCGCAGGGCGATGCGCTCGCCCAGGGCCGTGGGCACGAACGAGGCGCGGACGTCGGCGCAGATCCCCTCGCGTTGGATGCGCCCTTCCTGGCCCACGTCGGCGCGGTACGGCAGGCAGCCTGCCAGCCCCTTCAGCGCGGCGGCCAGCTCGCGAGCCGCGGGAGCGTCGAGGTCGCAGAGAGCCACGAGCTCCCCCTCGAGCCGTACGCGAACGACGGCACCGGTCGGCGTCGACTCGAGGTGGACGTCGCTCGCGCCGAGGCCCGCCGCGGCCTGGAGCAATCCCCGCGCGGCGATGCGGGCTCCATGGGCACTGCCGAGGTACTCCACGAGCGCAGCGCCGACCTCCACGAGCGTCCCGGTGGTCCGCGGGCCGGCGAGCACGCGCTGCACCTCAGAGAGGAGCGCCTCGGGCAGCTCCACACGACTCCCGTCGGCTCCGAGGGCGACGGCTCCTTCGACCCGGTCGATCTCGTCCCAGCGCAGCAGGCGCGAGCCGAACAGCCCCTCGCGGCAACGCAGTCCCTCGGCGCCCACCTCGATCGCGCGGCTCACAGGAGCAGCCCTCCGGAGTAGACGAGCATCAGCGCGGCGCCCGCTCCCGTGACCGCGAGGCCGCCCAGGCCCATCGCCCACAGCTCGGCCTTCATCAGCACCGTCGGCCACTCACCCTCGGCCAGGGCCTCCTCACCCTGCGCGAGCGCAACGAGCGCGGGCCCGCCGACGCCCTGCCCTGCCGCGCCGGCGAAGAGCGCCGCTCCCAGCTCGCCCAGGAGCAACTCCCCGCCTTTCGCCTCCCCGGCCTCGAGCGACGCTGCGAGGGCCAGGGTCGCCTCCCGGAGCCCAGCGTGCGCCGAGAGCCCCGCCGCGGCCCGCAGCGCCACCAGCAGATCCGAGCCGCCACGCACCGCCGCGACCGCCGCGCCCAGCACGAGCGCCCGCTCCTGCTGCAGCCGGGCCCGGGCGAACGGCGCGAGCGGAAGCCGGCTGCGCAGCACGAACCCCAGCGCGAAGAGCGCCAGGATGCACGAGCCCGCCAGCGCGACCGCTCCGAAGTGACTGGCGTTGACCGGGGCCAGCGCGTCCTTCCCGGCGCGCGCGACCTCCTCCATGGCCGGGACCACCGCGAACTGCACCACCCCGAGCGCGAGCGCAGCGGCAGCGCCCACGAGCCAGGCGTACCAGGCCATGCCGGCAAGCGCTCGGGCGCGCCGCTCGGCCCGTCCCAGCGCCGTCGCCAGGCCGTCCAGCGCGAGCGAGAGCTCCGGGGTGGCCGCTCGCTCCACGAACCCGGCGACCTTGGGCGCCACACCTGCATCTGCCAGGGCCTGGTGCGGCGGGCGCCCCTCGAGCAGCGCGGACGCAAAGCGCTCGCCGTGCGCCGCGCCCACCGGATGTCCCGAACGCGAGAGCGACCGGAGGCGCGTGCCCAGCGCCGCCCACTCCTCCGCGCGAGCGTCGACGTTCATGGCGCCACCCCCGACCCCAGCGTGGGGAGGAAGAGATAGAAGGAGGCCGCGACCGCCAGCCCGGCGACCAGCAGCGCCGCGACCGTCCCGCCCACCTTCACCGCGCCGATCACGCGCTCGGCCTGGAGGAGTGAGAGGCGGCCGTGCTGGCCCGCGAGCTCGTCGAGCACCGCGGCCCCAGGCGCCGTCCCCAACCCCGTGATCTCCGGATGGGCGGTGAGGAACCGCGCCGTCCCCGCGCCCGGAGCGACCGTCGCGATCCCCGCTGCCGCGGCGAACAGCCTGGCCCGCTCCTGGGACCGAAGCGAGGCGCGCAGCAGCAGGCGCACGCCCCAACCCGTGAGGCCCGCGAAGCAGAGCAGCGCCCCGGCCTGGGCCAACAGCGACGCCCACCCCATCGCCTGCGCGATGCCGGGGACACCCCCGGCGGGTGCCGCCTGATGCAGCAGGGGTGGCAGGACCTTCTGGGTCACGACTGCGAGGAGCCCCATCTGCACCACGAACACCATGAGGAGATACGCGAGCATCCCGCGCAGGGCGAACAGCGTGGGGAAGCGTTCGGGGATGGCCGCCAGGCGCTCGCGGACGGAGCGCACGGAGCCCGGATGCAGCATCGCCGCCTCGGCGAGCAGGGGATCCAGGC
>CAZAIE010000545.1:0-5589 GCA_964485035.1 uncultured Myxococcaceae bacterium
CAGCGGCGACGTGCTGGCGCCGGTGAAGGACTTCCCGGCGGCCGAGAAGGGCGGCTTCGGCCCGTTCGTCCTGGGCGACTGGGGCGAGCCGGTGGTCGTCACGGGCAAGGTGGAGACCGCGACCGGGGAGCCTCTGCTGGGCGCCTCGGTGCTGGCCGAGGGCAGGGTCCGGGGCGGCGGGTCGTACTACGCCAACGCGGTGACCCGTGAGGACGGCACCTACACCCTGAAGCTCTTCCCCTCCGAGGAGGCCGTCGCGGGTGCCCCCGCCGCGCGCTACACCGTGCGCGTGACCCCGCCGTATGCCTCGAACTACTCGAGGACCCAGACCACGATCGTCGTGGACGCCAAGACGACGGCCATTCCCTCCCTGAAGTGCGCAGAGAAGCTCACCGTCACCGGCCGGGTGGTCGGCCCCATCGACGGCAGCGTCGGCCCCATCGCCCGCGTCCCGGTGGTGCTGGAAGGCAACCCCGCCTCTGCGGACCCCGGGCCCTCGCTGGTGCGCGACGTGCTCACCGACGCCCAGGGCTACTGGAGCGCGCGGGTCGAGCCGGGAGCCTACCGGGTGATCGCCACGCCGTCCTCGGCGTTTCCCTGGGCGGTGCGACTGGTGAACGTGTACGACCGGACCGAGGTGCCGAACTTGGAGCTGACCGACGGGCGCAAGGTCTCGGGGCAGGTCTACTACCCCACCCGCGACGGCCGGCGCCTCGAGATCGCCGGGGCCACGGTGACGGTGTACCGCCAGCCCACCTCGGCTTCGGTAATGCCCATGAAGCTGTACGAGGCGCTCACCGACCGGCAGGGCCGCTTCGAGGTGGTGCTCCCCAAGTCCCCCGAGACCACGCGAGGCTATTGATCCGGCCCGCCGGGCGGTCGCGACGAGGTTCAGCCTTGCGTCGAAGACTGGCTGTCGTGGTTCCCCCCCGAGGTCGTCGCCCGGGCCACGATCCTTCGCTTCGTCGAAGAGCCCTGAAGTACTCCGCGCCTCACAACTGCTCGACGTACTCCTTGCACTGCTTCAGCGGCCACCCCGTCACGAGCCGCACGAGCTTGATCGCCTCGAGCTTCTCCCCCGCCGCGACCAGGCTGCGAGCACGCTCGCGTTCGTCCGGGGAGACGGTCTTCGCAGCTGAAGGAACGGGCGCGGACACCGGCGCTTGGGGGCGCGCAGGAGAGGGCTCGGCGACCAGGCCGTCGATGAGGTCCTTCGACTCCTTCAAGCCCCAGCCCGTGGCCGCGCGCACCCGGGTGATCGCGACGATCTTGCGGCCGTCAGCGAGCAACGCGCGCACCTCCGCCTCTTCCTCCTCGGAGAGTTGCGGACAGGTCCGCAGCGGCGGCACTTCCTCGACTGGCGCGGCCTCGGGCGCGGGTGCCACATCGGACTCCGGCAGCATCGCCTCGACGAAGTCCTTGCACTCCTTCAAGCCCCACCCGGTCGCGCCACGCACCCGGGTGATCGCGACGATCTTGCGGCCGTCGGAGAGCAGCGCCCGGACCTCGGCGAGGTCGTCGGCGCAGAGAGGCCCGGCAGCCTCCAGCGCCTCCGTCCGAGCGGCCTGCACCGCGGCCTGGAGTCCGTCGAGGAGCGCCTTGGCGTCCTTCAGGGGCAGCCTGGTCCGCCGGAGCACCACCTTCAGGGCGCCGACCTTCAGCCCCGCCCGGAGCAGCCCCAGGACCTCGAGCTCCGCCTCGGGATCGAGCGTTCCGTCCGGCATCGCGACCTCCCCGCGCCCCAGCCCCGAAGCAGCGTTTCGCAGCTAGTGGGCCGCCGGCGGCGCGGCCTTGCGCACTGCCTCCATCGCCTGGTGCACGCCGTCGGCATACGGGCCGATCTCCTTGGAGAACTGGACCGCCAGGGTGGTGTAGTGCCGGTGGAGCTGCGCCAGCCGCCGCCACGCCTCGGCGAGCTCGCGGGTCCCGGCCACGTCGGCCTTCTCGAGCCGGCACTTCGCGCCCAGAGAGAGCAGCCGCTCGCGCCAGGCTGGCGACCAGTCGTCCCACTCCACGCTGCTGCGGCGCGCAGGCCAGCTCGCCAGGGTGGAGTCCAACCGGGCGTTCAGCTCGGTGGAGAGCACGTCCAGCTCGCGGACGCAGAAGGCCACCGCCTGCGCATCGACCTCGGCGACGGGCGCAGGCGTCTTGGCCACGCCGTGCCGCTGGTAGGCCCCGTTGCAGCTGGAGACCAGGACGCACACGGAGGCGTACGCGGTGACGGCGATGTAGATCGCCGTGACCACGCGCCGGAAGGGCCGGTATTCGACGGGGTTGCTCACGCGGAGCGGACGTTAGGAGCCGAGGTGGGGGCTGTCAACAGCGCTACCCGCGCTTGAGCCCGCCGGCGCCCAGGTCGTCGAAGGAGGTGAGCTTGCGGAAGCCCTGGTAGCGCGCCAGCACCTCGGCCTCGGTGAGGGTCTTCACCCGGTCCAGGCTGAAGCCCTCCACCGCGAAGGACGCCATCACGCTGCCCATCACCACCGCGCGCCGCACGTTCGCCTCGTCCAGCGAGGGGCAGGTGGACAGGTAGCCGATGAAGCCGCCGCCGAAGCTGTCGCCGGCGCCGGTGGGGTCCACCACGTCGGCGATGGGGAACGCGGGCGCGGAGAACACCTGCTCGCCCTGGAACAGCAACGCCCCGTACTCGCCGCGCTTCACCGCCACGATGCGCGGGCCCATGGTCATGATCGTCCGGGCTGCGCGGACGATGTTCGACTCGCCGGAGAGCTCGCGGGCCTCGGCGTCGTTCACGAAGAGCAGGTCCACGCGCTGCAGCGTCTTCTTCAACTCCGCGGGCTTCCCGCGGATCCAGAAGTTCATGGTGTCCGCGGCCACGAGCTTGGGCTTCTGGACCTGGTCCAGGACCTTGCTCTGCAGCACGGGGTCGATGTTGCCCAGGAACACGAAGGGCGAGCTGCGCCAGGCCTGGGGGAGGTCCGGCTCGAAGTGCTCGAAGACGTTGAGCTGGGTGTCCAGCGTCTGGGCCTCGTTGAGCTGGCCGGTGTAGCGCCCCTTCCACCGGAAGGTCCGCCCGGGCTTGCGCACCAGGCCGGAGAGGTCCACCCCGCGCTGCTTGAGCAGGTCCACGTGCGCGCCGGGGAAGTCCTCGCCGACCACCGCGACCACGCGCACCGGCGCGAAGAACGAGGCAGCCATGGAGAAGTAGGTCGCGGACCCGCCGAGGATCTCCTCGCGGGCGCCGTGGGGGGTCTCGACGGAGTCGAGCGCGACCGAACCGACGACGAGCACAGACATGGGGCGTTCCTTCCAGGTGCGGGGATGCAGGATGCGTGCGGCGGACGGCTACTTGCGGCGCGGCTTCGCGGCTGGCTTCTTCGCGACCGCCTTCTTCGCAGGCTTCTTCGTCACCTTGACGACCGGGGGCAGCCGGTGCCCGGCGATGAGCTCCAGGCGCTTGCGGGTGGCGGGAGGAACGCGGTCGGGCGCCGTCATGATCGCCCCGGCGAGGGCCTGGCCGCAGCTGCAGGTGCGGGGCCCGGTGAGCCGAAGCGCGGCCTGCCGGATGATCTCCTGGGCGGCCTTCACGTTCTTGGCCATCACCGCGACCACCGCCTCGACGGTCACGTCCTCTTCCGCGTGGTGCCAGCAGTCGTAGTCGGTGGAGAGCGCCACGGTCGCGTAGCAGATCTCGGCCTCGCGGGCCAGGCGCGCCTCGGGGAGGTTGGTCATGCCGATGACGTCCACGCCCCAGCTCCGGTACAGGCGGCTCTCGGCGCGGGTGGAGAACTGCGGCCCCTCGATGCAGACGTACGTCCCGCCCTTGTGCGCGATGGCGCCCGCGGCCTTGGCCGACTCGAAGAGCACCTCCGCGACCTCGGGGCAGACCGGGTCGGCCATCTGCACGTGGCCCACCAGGCCCTCGCCAAAGAAGGTCTGCGGGCGCTGGGTGGTGCGGTCGATGAACTGGTCGACGATGACCATGTGACCCGGCGCGATGCCCTCGCGCATGGAGCCGACGGCGCTGAAGGAGAGGATGCGCTCCACGCCCAGCTTCTTCATGCCCCAGATGTTGGCGCGGTAGTTCAGCTCGGTGGGGAGCAGCCGGTGGCCGCGGCCGTGGCGGGGGAGGAAGACCATCCGCACGTCGCCCAGCTCGCCCACGATGTACGCATCGGACGGCTCGCCGAAGGGCGTCTCCACCCGCTCCTCGCGAACCCGCTGCAGGCCGGGCAGTTCGTACAGTCCGCTGCCGCCGATGACGCCGAGAGTACGCATCGCTTGGTTGCTCCGGGGTGCCAGGAAAAAAGCGCGCCCTATCTAGCATCCGACCCCCACCGTGGCAACGGCCGCGCGGGACGCCACGGGCACGCAACTCCCTCCCGACCTCGAACGACGATCACCCGACGGGGTGGTATGTTCCGCCCGCTCGAAGCCCCGCTCAGGGGCCGCATGGAGGCTTCCCATGAAGAAGGTTCTGTCTTGGCCGCTGTCTGCGCTGCTCGTCGCGCTGGCGCTCTCGGCGTGCACCTGTGGTGGCAAGCCTGGGAGCCCCGGCGCCGGCCCCGTCCAGCCGGGCGAGCCGGGCAAGCTCGAGCCAGTCCCGCAAGCCCCGGCCATCGCCGCGAAGCTCGGCGACCCGGGTGAGCCGCTGCAGGTGGTCGCCACGCGGCCTCAGGGCAAGGTGTTCGGGGAGGTCCGCCCCACCATCACCTTCTCCAGGCCGGTGATGCCGCTGGGCACGGTCGAGCACGAGCAGGGCCAGCCGCCCGTCGCCACCCTGGAGCCGAAGCTGGAGGGCGAGTGGAAGTGGCTGGGCTCGGCGACGGTGGAGTTCGTGCCCAAGGGGCTCGTCCCCTACTCCACCTCCTTCAAGGTCACCGTGGCCGCAGGGCTGACCGCGCTCGACGGCGCGCGCCTGGAGCAGCCGACGGTCTTCGAGTTCCAGACCCCCTCGCCCGAGGTGCAGAACGTCTCGCCCCGCGCGGACTACGCCTGGCTCGCCCCGGACGCGACCTTCACGCTGCTGTTCAACCAGCCGGTGAAGGACCTGGCCCAGCACCTCAAGCTCACTGCGGGGGGCAAGCCCGTCGCGCTGGGCGAGATCAAGGAAGTGAGCATCGCCGAGGAGAACCGGGCCAAGGAGCAAGAGCGCCGCTTCGAGCGCCAGGGCTTCGAGGAGCGGGGCTTCAAGAACCGGCAGACGCGCTACGAGTTCAAGCCGGGCAACCTGCCCCTGGACTCGGCGATCGAGCTCTCGATCGACGCGGATCTCGCAGGCAGGGAGGGGCCGCTCACGCTGGGCAGCGCGACCCGGTACGGCTTCCGCACCTACGGCAAGCTGGCGATCACCGACGCGCGGTGCGGCCTGGGGACCTATGAGGGCTACCGCTGCTCCTGGGGCCCGCTGGTGCTCGTGACCACCAACAAGATCGACGTGGCGAGCCTCAAGGGGAAGGTCACCCTCGAGCCCAAGGCGGAGATCGACTGGGACAACGCCGAGAGCCACGTCCCCGAGTCTTGGAGCAGCCTCAAGTCGCCCTACGTGGTCCTCCCCGGGCGGTACCGCCCCGGCACGCAGTACACCCTCAAGGTCGCCCCCGGTGCGGTGGACGAGTTCAAGCAGGT
>CAZAIE010000546.1:0-5583 GCA_964485035.1 uncultured Myxococcaceae bacterium
GGGCCCTGCTCGGCTGGGCCGCCTCTCGTGGGGTCGTGGCGGTCGAGGCGCGATGCGAGGCGGCCAACCTGGCCTCCCGGCGCGTCCTCGAAGGATGTGGCTTCTCCCCGTGTGGGGTCGAGGAGGGCCTGCTCTGTTGGGAGTGGCGCCCGCAGAGCCAGGGCACCCCGCTCGAACCAGGAGAGTAGGGCCGCCCTCGAGCCATCGAGGGCGGGCCGCTTCACCGGGTCGCCTTCTTCGCCCGCCGGGTGCGTGCGGGCGCGGCTCGGGATGCAGCTGGCTTGCTCGTCGTCGTGAGCCCGCGGCCCTCGAGCGCGGAGAGGGCGTCGGGGCCGAGGGAGCGGAGTTCCCTGGCGGCGCGGACCCGCCTCGGGAGGACGAACCGCAGCGACGGGCTCTCGGACCGGAGTCCGCCGGCCGTCCTGAGCGCCGCCAACGCGCCCTCGCGGTCGCCCGTCGCCGCCGCGTGCCGGGCGACGAGGACCCAGGCGCGCGCCTGCAGCGTCGGCCCGGTGTCGGACGTCTCGAGCGCGTCCCGGAGTGCCTCGAGGTGCTTGGCGGCCGCCGCGAGCTTCTTCTGCGCGAGCGCGACGTCCGCGAGCGTGGCGAACAGCCGCGGGCCCGAGAGCCCCAGGCCCGCCGCCGCGCGTGCGCCCTTGGCGTCCAGGTCGTCGAGGATGAGGAGCGCGAGCAGCGCGGCCTCTGAGTACACGTAGCGCTCGTCGCCCCAGTTCGGCCCCTTCCTCCACTTCGCCAGGTGCGGCGCGAGGCACGCCGCGGCCTGGGTGGCCTTCCCGAGATGGGCCAGCGCGAGCGCCTCGTACCGCGCGAGCGGGGCTGCCTCCCGCTTCGCCACGGTCGGCTGCTCCTTTCGGAACTCGGCCAGCTGTCGAAGCATCGAGGCCAGGGCCGCCTTCCTCTGGGCTGCGGTGCGACCGTCGCCGATGACCTCGATGCGCAGGTGGTCCAGGGTCGTCTTGAGCTCTTCGAAGGTCATGTTCCTCTCCTGGGTCTGTGGGGGCTCGTTCCCGGGGTTGTGCACCTTCCGCGAAGCGCCACAATACCGCTGGCCGCGGCTCCACACCGTCACCTCGAGGACAGGGACCGTCGCCCGGCCGAGTGGACGCACCAGCGGGATCGGGACCAGCCTCGGTCGTGGCGCGCATGCACGGCACGCCCGCCCACCGGAAATCTGGTAGACCCACCGCGCTCCTCCGTCATCGCCCTTCTCGACTCCATGGCCTCGACCCCGCCCAGCCCCCGTCGTTGGATCCACGCTGTCTACGCTCCCGCCGTGGCGGTGGTGCTGGGGGTGTTCCTCACCGACCCGGGGTTCCACTACCCCAAGGCCAACCTCGACAGTTGCGTCTACGGCACGGCCAACCGCCCCTTCGTCTACCGGGCGCTGTTGCCGCTGATGGTGCGCGGCGCGACCGCGCTGGTGCCGGCGTCGGTGCGGGAGGCGTTCACCGCGAAGGTGCGTCCCACCATCGTCGGAGCGTGGGCGACGCGGTCTGGGGTGGACCCGAGGTTCGCCACCGAGCACCTCATCGCCGTGGTGCTCATGTACGCCACCCTCTATGGCTTCGTCCTGGTCATGCGCTGGCTCTTCCGGCGGCTGTACGCCTGCCCGCCCACGCTTGTGGACGGGGTGCCGCTCCTGGGGCTGCTGCTGCTCCCCATGTTCTTCTGCTGGGGGAGCTACCTCTACGACTTCCCCGAGCTCTTCTTCTACGCGCTGGGGATGGCGCTGCTGCTCACCCGCCGGTGGAAGGCCTACCTCGTCGTCTTCGCCCTCGCGTGCGTGAACAAGGAGACGGCCGCCTTCACCGCCTTCTTCTTCGCGGTGCACTTCCGCAGCCAGTGGCGGCGCTGGGCGTACTGGGCGCTGGGCGCGGTCCAGGGGGTGCTGGTGCTGGGCACGAAGCTCTCCCTCGAGCACCTGTACCGCGCCAACCCGGGCGACACGATGGAGAACCACCTCTGGCGCAACCTGGGCATCGTCTTCCACGGGCCGTGGGCCATCGGCACCGTGGCGGGGCTGTGCCTGCTGGTGTTGGTGGTCTGCGTGCGCTGGAGCGAGAACCCGCGCTTCGTCCGAGACGGAATCTGGCTGCTGGTGCCGGTGGTGGGGATGACGCTGGTCTGGGGCCAGGTGGACGAGGTCCGCAACTACTACGGCGCCTTCCCAGCCCTGCTGCTGCTCATCGGGCATGGGTTCGGGCGGCTGGTCGGCCTCGAGGCTTCTGGAGCTGCAGAGCCGGGACCGGAGCTGACGCTCGCGGCTCCCTCGCCGCTGCCCACTCCAGCGTCCACACCGAACGCCTGACTCACGTCTCCTGCCGTCGATGCCAGCGGCCAGTCCCCGAGGTGTTGGCCCGCGAGTCCAGCGGCTCCAGTCACCGGGGAGCGCTGGGCTGTCGCGGGGCCCGGACTTCAGTCGAAGAACACCAGGTTGCGGCTCTCGGCGATGGCCAGGGCGATGAGGCAGGCAAAGACCACCGCCCGCTCCAGCGGCTTCCAGCGCGCCAGCTCGCCCGCGACCGGCAGCGCGATGAGCGGGACCAGGAAGAGGAAGATGCGCGCGGTCTCGCCGGCCAGCAGCCCGGTGAGCGCCACCACCACGACCTGAGCGACCCCGAGGAGCGCCACGGCGCGCTCTCGGCCAGGCTGCCGACGCGCGAGCGCGAAGCCCAGGAGCAGCAGGGGCATCCACCCCAGGGCCAGCGCGAAGTCCTCGAGGTCCCAGGGGACAGAGAGGGGGTAGGGGCGCTTCACCGCGGCCTGGAAGCCCTTCGCCGCGACCATCGCCGCCTTGAAGCTGGCGATCGGGTCGTAGCGGACGAGCAGCCAGCCGAGCGCGTAGAAGAGCACGAAGCCGGCGAGGCACACCGTGCACTGGAGCAGCACGCGCCCCAGCTGGCCCTTCTCGCCCCAGGCCCAGGAGATCACGGTGTACCCGACCAGGAAGAAGCCCAGCGTGGCCACGTTGTAGGTGAAGAGCGTGCAGGTGGCGATGACGAACCCGGCCAGCCCGGCCCAGAGGAGGCTGCGCTTCGCGAGCGCGGTGGCCCAGAGGCCGAGCATCGCGCAGGTGAGGATGGAGTGGACCTGGTCGAGCCCCGGAGTCACCACCAGGATCCCCGGGGTGACCGCGTAGAAGCTCGCTCCCCAGAAGGCCTGCGCCTCGTCCCCAGTGAAGACCCGGACGAAGTGATAGACGGCGAAGACGCCCAGGCCGGTCAGCAGCGCCAGCACCAGCACGCTCACCGCCGCCGCGGGATGCCCCGGGCCGAAGAGCTGGACGAGCGGGACGTAGAAGAGGATGGGCCCGGGCGGCTTGGTGGTGGAGTGGAGGTTGAGGGTAGGGAGGATCTTGGGGAACTCCTCCAGCCACTTGCCCAGCGACTGGCTTCTGTTCGCGATGACCCCCTCGGCGTCGGTGAAGTAGCTGGTGCCGGTGGGCTTCTCGATGAGGCCCATCGCCCGGGTGAAGGAGAACGGCTCCACGCGGACCCCCACGCTGGCGAGCGTCATGAGCGACACCGAGAGCGCCAGTGCGGCCAGCGAGCGCCGCGCCGACCAGCGCTGCGTGGCGTAGAGGTACTGCCCCACGGCGAAGGGGATGGCCGCGAGGGCGAAGCAGAGCGCGACCCGTCGCCAAGAGAGGTCTTGCCAGTACCACCTCCAGTACGACGGCCCGTTCATGCCGGGGGTGTGGAGGCTCAAGAGCACGAACACCAGGACTGTGGCGGCGAGGCACGCCCCGACCTTCAGGAATCGCATGACACTCCTCGATGCATTCGGCGCCAAGGAGCGCCAAGGACGAACAAGCTGCCGTTCCCGCTCGGGACCCAGGCCTGAACTGGCCGCGAGGGTACACCGCAGCGCTTCTGGTCGCTGAGGGTGTTTTCTTCTGCGGAGCAGTGGCCAGGCCAGTCGGCGCGGTCGGTGGGGAGGAGGCCGAACAAGTTCACCCGCCGCGCGAAGCGCCCATCACCCTGAGCTCGCCCCGGGTGGCCGGCAGTTCGGCTCGACGCCGCCTGGTGTTCGAGGATCAGGGCTTGCGCAGCAACCGCACGGATTCCCTCTCGGGAAGGAACACCACCACCGGGAGCGGGCTGCGGCCGTTGACGGTCTGCGCCACCGACAGGCCCAGGGCTTCGAGCCCTGCCGGTGAGTCCGGCAGGGTGATGCCCTCGAGCGGGTCGAAGCCGTGGCGGAGGCGGAAGCGTTCCCGCGGGAGCGGCTGGGCCAGCATGGCGGGATTGACCACCTCGAGGCCTGGCTTCTCGCCCCGCAGCAGCTGGTACTCGACGAGCCGCGTGTACATGTCGCTGGGCCAGACGACCACCGCCCGGTCGAAGGGGATGTCGTTCCACATGGCGCGTACGCGCTGGTCGAATTGCTCCATCACCGCCTTGCGGGCAGCGCCCGTGCCCACCCACGCCACTCCCACCACCAGCACTCCTGCGCCCATCACCGCGGCCAACGGCATCCCACGCCTGCGGAGGGCCGCGAGGTCCCAGAGGGAGGCAAAGCCGCCGAGCAGCGCCAGTGCCAGGGGCGCGAGGAAGTACGACGAGGGGTCCGGGACGCCGTAGTTGAAGGCGAAGCCGGTCCCGGCCGCGGCCGCTGCGAGCAGCGCCCCCCGTCGCAGGCGTGTGGCGCGGTCGGGCGCGGTGAAGGTCCCCAGGGCGAGCAAGAGGAGCGCGGGGGCGAGGACGGGATGGAGGTACCGGGCGAGCAGCACGCGCTGCTCGGGGCTGGGCGCATAGACGCCGAAGAACCCGCCGTACGCCGAGCCGAGGACGTGCTCGCGGACCGAGGCCCACGACGGACCCAGCGCCGGCCACTGCCACGCCGCGGGATGGAAGGCCCGGAAGGCCACGAACCCGTAGCTCGCCAGCGCCAGCGCCGCCCCGGCCAGCACCGCCCCCGCTTCGAGGAGCGGACGCTTCCCGGGACGCTGGGCGCGGAACGCGACCCAGGCCAGCGCCAGCGAGAGCGGCGCGGCGGTGAAGAGCGCGGTGGAGTGGTGCGCGCCCCCGGCGCCACAGAGCAGCCCCCAGCCCAGCGCGAGGAGCACGGCCCTTCGCCCGGGCACCGCGCCTCCCAGCCTGTCCACCAGGACCAGGAAGCTGAAGCAGGCCGCCGCCGTCCAGGCGAGGTGCCAGGAGTAGACCTCCGCCAGCACGGCCTCGTAGGTCCAGAGCGGATCGAGCGCGAACAGACCGACCGGGATCAGGGCTACCAGGCGGCGCGCGCGGATCGACGGCCCGAGCGCTCCCGGCAACAGCCGCACCGCGGACGCGTGGAGAAAGGTGACCGCGACCGCGCCACCCACCGCGCTCCAGGCGTTCGCGGCCCACGGCCAGCTCGCCCCAAGGCCGTGGAGCACGACCGCGAAGAGGTGCCCGACCGCGGTGTAGAGCGGATACCCGGTGGGGTGCGGGACGCCCCCCAGAGCGAGGGCGAGGGTGAACTCGCTGCCGTCCTTGTCGCCCGAGACCCCTGGCGCTTGGACCAGGTAGAGCACCAGCGCAGCGAGGGCTGGGAGCGCGGACCAGGCGGGCTCGGAGA
>CAZAIE010000547.1:0-5577 GCA_964485035.1 uncultured Myxococcaceae bacterium
CCCCATCCCCGTGCCCTCCCCGGCGCGCTTGGTGGTGAAGAACGGCTCGAAGATGCGCGGGAGCACGGCGGGGTCGATGCCGGTGCCGGTGTCGGCGACGGTGAGCACGGCGAAGGGGCCCTCGCGCAGCCCAGCGACCCGGGCTGCCTCCTCGCGGCCCACCTCGCGGCGCGTGAGCTCGACCGTGAGCCTGCCTCCGCGCTCGCGCATGGCGTGGGAGGCGTTGGTGCAGAGGTTCATCACCACCTGGTGGACCTGGGTGGGGTCGGCGAGGACGTGTCCGGTCTGCTCGTCGAGCCGGACGTCGAAGGTCACCGTCGCCGGGAGGGTCTTGCGCAGCAGCCGCAGCGCCTCCCCGACCACCAGCTGCAGGTCGAGCGGCCGGGCCGCGGGGGCGGCCTTCCGGCTGAACGCGAGGATCTGGTTCACCAGGTCCCGGGCGCGCGTGCCGGCGAGCATCACCTCGGAGAGGTCCACGTGCTCGGGCGAGCCTTGGGGGACCCGCTCGCGGACCAGCTCTGTGTACCCGAGGATGGCGCTGAGGATGTTGTTGAAGTCGTGGGCGATGCCCCCCGCCAGCGTCCCCAGCGCCTCCATCTTGTGGGCCTGGGCGAGCTGGGCCTCGAGCTGTCGCCGCTCGTCCTCGGCCTTGAGGCGCGCGCTCACGTCGAAGAACGTCACCACCGCCCCGATGGTCCGGTCGCGGACCACCGGGCGCGCCCAGAGCTCCGCCGGGAAGCGGGTCCCGTCGCGGCGCAGGAGCAAGGTGGCCTCCCGGTGGACCGGCGCGCCGGTCCGCAGCACCTCGTCCACCGGGCTTGGGCCGGCGCCCTCCGGGCCGTGGACCAGGGGCGCCAGCGGCTGGCCCAGGAGCTCGGCCGGCTCGGTCCAGCCCAGCGCACGCAGACAGGCGCGGTTGACGAAGGTGCAGCGACCCTCGGCGTCCACGCCGTAGAGCGCCTCCGCGGTGGAGTCGAGCAGGAGCGAGATCATCGCGTCCCGCTCCTTCAGGGCGGCGAGATACTGCCGCTTCTCGGTGACGTCCTCGAAGAATCCCAGGAGGTGCGCGACCCCGTCCACGTCCACCCGCTGCGTGCGGATCTCCACCGTGCGCTGCTCGCCGTCCGGCCGCACCACCGTGTCCTCGATGACCAGACCGGGTGCCTGGACCTGCTGCTGGAACCCGCTGCGCAGGGGCTTGGGGACGGACTCGGGGGGGTGGAGCACCCGGTGGCTCTGGCCCTCCAGCTCGCCGGCGGGGCGCCTCGCCAGCGCGACCAGCGCGGGGTTCACCTTCACCAGCCGCCCGTCCGTGGCGTCGGCGAGGGCGATGCCGTGGGGCGCGGCGTCGAAGAGCCGCCGGTAGAGGTCGGCGCTGCGCGCGAGCAGGTAGGTCCGCTCTTCGATCACCTGCTCGAGCCGCGCCATGTAGAGCGCGTGGTGCAGCACCAGCGCGAGCAGCGCGTTCACCGGCTCCAGAAACGCCCGCACCTCGCGCTCCCGCTCCTCGCCGCCGGGGGTGTCGAAGAGGGCCACCGCCCCCAGGGTCTCTCCGGCCAGCACCAGGGGCTGGACGAACGCGGTGGCGAACTCCGGCCCGAACTCCGCGGCCCCCGGGATGAGCGCCAGCTCCAGCGTCACCCCCGGTCGCCCCTGGGCGGCCGCGAGCAGGGCGGTGCAGGCGGGCGCGGCGAACCAGCGTGCGGCCCGGGTGGGCGAGACCGAGAGCGCTCGCCAGCCCTTGGTCCCGGACGGCTCTGGCGCCAGCAGGCAGCAGCAGCGGGCCCCGGTGAGTTCCCGGAAGGTGGCGGTGACGTAGGCCGCGAAGCCGGGCAGGTCGTCGGCGCGCTCCAGCACCTGCCGGAGCACGTCGTAGGCCATGTAGTAGACCGCGGTGCTGCTACCCGGCTCCATGCTCAGCCTCCGCGGGCCTGCGCCCACGCCTCCCTCAGTGCGCGGGACAGGCGGCCTTCCGGCACGGCCTCGACCGAGACCGGCAGCCCGAAGCATCGACGGAGCTCGTCCAGGTCGCCCGGGGAGGGCTCTCGTCCCGGTTCGAAGAGCACCACGATGCGCTGGTTCTGGTCGGCGACCATCGCGCGCATCATCCCCTCGTCGTCGCCGGCGGCTCGGGACAGCATCTCCCGCCAGCGCCCCGCCCACTCCGGCAGGAAGATGAAGGCCCCGTCGTGGCGCAGCGAGCGGTAGCGGTCCCGCCCCAGCTCGGCCTCGCAGCAGTTCTGCACCGCGAGGCGGACGCAGTGCGGAGGGCGGCAGCGGTCGTCGATGTGGGGGGCGCAGTCGCCGTAGGCCAGCACCACGCGCCGCCCCTGGCCGACCTCGAAGTCGACGATCGACCCGAGGACGCGGTCGAGGTCTGCGGGGTCCATGTGCAGGCTGCTGTCCAGGAAGAGCGAGCGCGGGGGGCCTTCGGAAAAGGCCATCGCCGCGATCGTGCTTCGGAAGATGGAGCAGGAGCAGAGGGTCACCCGAGGCCCGCTGGGAGGAGGCACCGCCGCGCGCTCCTCGACTGCCTCGCGCAGCGCCAGGAGGTTCGCTGGCGGGGTGTTCCAGGGGACGTCGGCGGCTGCGGTGGCGAGCATGAAGAGTGGGTCGCCTGCCCGCCCGGCCACGACTGCCCGGGCGCGTGCGAGGACCTCCGGCGCGGTCGCGTCCTCGAGCGACGGGCCGTCCACGTTGCCCAGGAGCAGCCGTCCCGGCCCGACCACCCGGCGCGCCTCGGCCAGATCGTCCCCGGAGTCGAGCGCGAAGCCGGCGACCGCGGGCAGGTCGAGCAGGTGCTTCAGGAAGGGCGCGAGCGAGGTGCCACAGTGGTGGAAGACGACCGGCCCCTTCAGCTGGGCGAAGGCCCGGCGCAGCACCGGGAGCACGGCCTCGAGGAGGATCTGTTCGGTGACGACCGCCGGGGTGGCGAAGCCGACCGGCAGGGCCAGGAAGTCGGCGCCGTCGGAGAGCAGGGCGTTCGCCCACTCCACGAAGAAGGGCTCGGTGAGCGCGAGCACTGTCCGCAGTCCCTCGGGGTCGAACAGGAGCGCCTCGAGGAAGCCCTCGAGGCCGAGCACCATCGCCCCCAGCTCCACCGGGGTGAGCGCGATGCCGCAGACCATGGCCCGGTCGCCCAGCTCGCCCCGCAGCCGGCGGGTGGCCTCGCGCGCGTAGGCGAGCCGCGGGTGGGTGCGGACGTCGGGAGGTCGGACGCGGCCCAGGTCGCGCGCGCGGCGGACCGGGGGGCTCTCGAGGTTCGGGGGGTGGCGCTCGAGGAAGTGCTCCACGCCGCCGAACGCCGCCGCCTCCAGGGTGGCCACGAAGGGGGTGAAGACGACGTCCGGGGCGACGAGGTCCAGCACCGCGCGCTGGCCGGCGACGTAGGCCGCGGGGTCGGTGTAGTAGCGCCGCGCGTCCTGGCCGGTGAGGCGGGCGCCGTAGAGACTCAAGACCGGCGCAAACGGCGGCCGATCGACCGGCTGGCCGGAGAGCATCTTCCCCACCCGTTCGCGGCCGCTCACGGGCGGCCTCCCCGCTCCATCGAGCGCTGGGCGAGCTGCTCGAAGACGGCCGGGGCGACGAGCGCGCTGCGGGCCGTCCCATCGCCGCCCACCTCGGCCACCAGCTCCGGGCGCAGGTTGAAGATGGCCCCGCCGACCACGAGCTGGACGCGGCCGGAGAGCCCCTCTTTGTCCAGCGCGTCCCGGAGCTTGCGGATGTTCCGGGCGGTGCTCTGCATCATGGCGGAGGCGCCCAGGAGGCGGACGCGCGGGTCGCGGGCCCGGGCGAGGAACTCCTCGACGGGGACGTCGTTGCCGAGGTCGAGGACCTCCCAGCCCGAGGCCTTGAGGAAGAGCCCGACCATGCGTCGTCCGAGGGCGTGGAAGTCGTCCTCGATGTTCCCCAGCACCACCGGGCCCCACGGGTTGGGCGGGCGCGGGGTGGCCGACTCTTCGGCCAGGACCCGCTCGAGGACCCGCTCGGCGAGCTTGGCCGCGAGGTACCCCTGGGCGAGAGCGGTGGCGCGCTGCTTCCAGGCCTCGCCCACCTCCACCAGGACGGGTTCGAGCAGTCCGAGCATCACCTCGCGGGCGGGAGCCCGTGCCAGGGCTGCGGCGAGAGCCTCCTCCGCGTGCGCGACATGGCCGATCTCGATGGCCTGGTACAGCCGGTCGTGGAACTCCGCCTTCAGGTCCATGCCGTCTCCCCGGAAGAAGAGCGGGGAGGCGGGTGCTCCCCAAGAGCCAGGGACAGGTGTAGGTCCGAGAGGGGCTGGGCGCTATCGATCCTCGGACCTGCGAAGACTGGTAGGACGACGAAAGGGCGGACCGGGCGAAGCGAGGCGAGTCGACGAAGGGCGATGAGTGCCAGTCGATGGGTTACTTGGCTGAAATGACTGAGAATTCCGGAGTGCCTGGCGCCAACGGCACCAAGACGGACGGACCTGGTGACCTATCGCCTGCCCGTTCTCGGAAGAGCCCGTGCTCGATCGATCGCCGCGAGGACATCCGCGTGAATCTGTTCCCGGGTCCGTGCCCCGCGTCGGTCCACCGTGGGGACCAGGGCCCAGCCCGGCGACCGGGCTTGCCTCCGGTATTCGGCCAGCGCCTTGCGCAGGTGGGCGCGGTCCGCCTCCAGTTCGTCCATCTGTCTCGCGGTGTAGGAGCGGGCGCTCTTGAGGCGGATGCGCTCCTGGGCGAGCCGGTCGGGCATGTCCAGGTACACCACCAACTTCGGTCGGGGGAGGCCGAAGAGGCCGAACTCGAGCCGGTGGATCATCTCGCGCAGCGCCGCCCGGCGCCCCGGGGCGGTCCGCGCGGACTGGTGTGCCAGGTTCGAGCCCACGTAGCGGTCGCAGAGCGCGACGTGGCCCTGCGCCAGCGCCGCCTCGATGCGCGACTTCAGCTCGAAGCGGTCGAGCGCGTAGAGCACCGCGGTGAGCCGCGCGTCGATCTCGCGGGGTGGGCCCATCTCGCCGTTCAGGTAGCTGCCGATGAGGCCGCCGGCGAGCGTTGCCTCGTAGGCCGGGAAGGAGAACGGTGTGACCGCCAGCCCTCGCGCCTCCAGGGCTTCGCGCAGCAGCTTCGCTTGCGTGCCCTTCCCGGTGCCGTCGATGCCTTCGATCGCGATGAGCGTGCCGCGCAGCTTCATGGGCGCGGAGTATTCGCGTGGCCTGCAGGGGCGTCAAGCGCGGGTCGTGTCGCCGACAGCCTCCGGCCTTACGGCCTCACCGCAAACTGCCGCGGTTCGGCACTGCGGCCTACGGCTTGGGGCTCAGTCCTCGCGGGGGACGAGCGAGAGGGGCAGGGTGACCTGGACGTCCTCCCCCAGCGGGGGAAAGCGCAGCGTCTTGAGCCGGTTGGTGATGCAGCCGATCACCCCGTCGTCCTTGATGGTGGTCTCGTCGAGCTTGGCGCTCACCACCTTGCCGTTCGCCAGCGCGTTCACGCTCACCACGATGCGCCCGCGGATGCGCGAGTCCCTCCGCAGCGAGCTCTGGTAGCAGCTCTCGAACGCCCCCACCGACTGCCGGATGGTGTTGCGGACCGTGGCCTCGGCGTCGGGCGGCGG
>CAZAIE010000548.1:0-5571 GCA_964485035.1 uncultured Myxococcaceae bacterium
CTCCGGAGATCTGCGCGAGGAGCACCGCCACGTGCTCGCGCAGCTGCTCCACCGCCTCCATCCCGAAGAGCCGGTCCGCCGCGCGGCGGCGCCCCTGCATCTCCGCAGCCGCGCGCATGGGCCCGTACTCCGAGGTCACGGAGGCGTGCTCGCCCTCCACCGCGAGGCCGCCCTCGACGATCTCCGCGCGCACGCGCACCAGGGGCCGGTTGGCCGTGGCCCCCGCGACCAGCGCGGCGACCGGGGCGACCAACGCGCCCTCCACGTGGCGCCGCAGCGCCCGGGCCCCGTAGGCCGGCTCGTAGCCACCCTGCGACAGGCTGGAGAGCGCCTCCTCGGAGACCTCCAGCCGCACCCCGCTGCCGCCGAGCCCCCGCCGCGAGGCGACCTTGTCCAGCACCAGGCGGGTCACCTGGCGCGCCTCGTCGGGCGAGAGCGGCGCGAAGGGGATGATGTGGTCGATGCGGTTCACCAGCTCGGGGCGGAAGGCGCGCTCCACGGCGCGACGGTAGTAGCGGGCGTCGTCCTCGGCCTGCGCGCCGATGCCCAGCGCGTCCCTGCGGTGCGCCGCGCCCAGGTTGCTGGTGAGGACGATGAGGGCGTTCTGGAAGAAGGCGGTGCGGCCGCGCGCGTCGGTGAGCCGGCCCTCGCCCAGGACCTGGAGGAGCAGGTCGAAGACCGCCGGGTGGGCCTTCTCGATCTCGTCGAAGAGCAGCACGCAGAACGGCTGCTGGCGCACGCGCCGGGTGAGCAGCCCCTCGGAGCGGTCGTTGCCCTGGAAGAGCCGCGCCGCGGCCCAGGCGTCGGCGAACTCGCTCATGTCGAAGCGGAAGAGCCTATCCGGCGAGCCGAAGAGCAGCGCCGCGAGCTGACGCGCCAGCTCGGTCTTGCCCACGCCGGTGGGGCCGACGAAGAGGAAAGTGGCGAGCGGCTTGCCCAGGGGCTGGAGCCCCGCCTTCACCTCGCAGAGCGCCTCCACCACGCGGCGCACCGCCTCGCCCTGGCCCACCAGCTGGCGGCGGAACGAGCGCTCGAGGTCCGCGGCGAGCAGCGCCCGGTCCTCCCGCAGCAGGAACTCGGGGACTCCGGTCTTGAGGGTGAAGAGGCGGTAGACCTCGGCCTCGCCCAGCGTGCGCGGGCGGCCCTCGGGCGTGCGGTCGCCCAGGTGGGCCGCGCGCAGCTCGTCGAGCAGGCGGATGGCCTTGCCCGGAAAGGCGCGGTACGGGAGGTAGCGCTCGACCAGCTCCAAGAGCCGGGGGAGCGCCGCGGTGTCCAGGTTGGGGGCATCGGGCTCGCGCTTGCCGTACCAGGCCACCCGCTCGGCGAGCACCCGGTGCGTCACCTTCGCGTCGAGCGGGGCGACGCGTACGCGCGAGAGCGCGGAGAGGAAGCCCGCGTGGCGGGCCTCGAGCAGGTCCAGCGACTCCGGGACGATCTCCCCGGCGAGGCGGAGCCGGCCTTCCTGCAGCGCCGGCTTGAGCGCCCCGGCGATGTCCATCGACTCCGCTGCGTGCTGGGCGAGCAGGTCGCCGAGGTCGTCGAAGTAGAGCACCGCGTCCAGCTCGGCGGCGGCGTCCACCACCCGCCGCACCCGCTCCTGCCACTGCCCGAGGCCGCTCATCCCCGCCACCAGCCGGGAGCCGGAGGTCGCCCAGACCTGGCGCTCGCGCCTGGCCGCACGCTCCTGGCGCAGCCAGGCGTAGACCAGCGCGGTCTTGCCGCACAGCTCCGGACCGACGATCAGCGCACTCGCGGCGACCTTGCCCCCCAGGAGCGCGCCCAGCTCCGCGAGCTCGCGCTCCCGGCCGACCAAGTCCGGGCCGGCCTTCGCCTCCGGGCGGTCGTGCAGCGGCGTCGCCACCGAGAGCAGCACCTCACGGGCCTCGGCGGACTTGCGGTCCTTCACCAGCTTCTTGCGGGCGGCGCGGACCTTGTCCACCGCCTCCATGTCGGCGCGGCGCACGCGCAGGTCCAGCCACTCGAGCGAGCGGGCGCGAGGGGGCAGCAGGCGCAGCCAGTCGGAGCCCGAGGGCTCGAGCGCGGCGATCAGGCGCTCAGCCTCGGCCTTCACCGCTTCGGCCAGGTCGTCCTTCGCCCCCAGGCGCACGGCGTGGTCGAGCGCGGGGAGGAAGGCCCAGGTCTCGGTCGCGAAGGGGACCACCACGCAGGCGAGCGCGACGGGTCCGGGCACCGCCAGGCGCGCCGGGAGTTCGGGACGGGGAGCGTCGACCTCCACCTCCTCGAGGCGCGTCGTCACCGGCATCGCGAAGCGGGCGACCACCTCGGGCTCGGCGGTGGCGAGCACGTCCTCGAGCGCGAGGCGCAGGTCGCCGAGGCAGCCCTCCAGCGAGTCACCGGTGGTGGCCAGCGAGGGGTCGGCGACCGGGGCGACGAAGTACCCGCCGCCCCAGAGTTCCTGGGACAGCAGCGGCGTGTTGATCAGCAGACCGTCGGGCGCGGGGGAGGTGGCCATGGCGCCGCGGATGATAGCCCGGCATCGCCTCCGAGAGCCCGGGCCATCTCCCCCGCCCGAGGCATCCCTGGCTCCCCTCTCTCTCCTGGCGCTTCAGCACCCAGCCCTGTCAGGAGTCCAGCGTCGGCTCGGTCCACACTCCGGTGGTCAGGTACTCGTGGATGGACCTCGCCGCGGTGCGGCCGGCTCCCATCGCGAGGATCACCGTGGCCGCGCCGAGGACGATGTCCCCGCCCGCCCAGACGCGCTCGAGGCTGGTCCGTCCGGTCGCCTTCTCGGTGAGGATGTTCCCCCACTTCTTCACCTTCAGCCCCGGGCTGGTGCGCGGGACCAGGGGGTTCGGGCCGTTGCCGATGGAGACCACCGCGGTGTCCACGGCGAGCTCCACCATCTCGTCGGTGGGCACCGGCTTGCGGCGCCCGCTGGCGTCGGGCTCGCCCAGCTTCATCTTCTGCAGCACCGCCTTCACCACCCGCCCCTCGGCGTCGCCCTCGTAGCGCACCGGGTTGTGCAGGAAGAGGAACTCGATGCCCTCCTCCTCGGCGTGGGCGATCTCCTCGAGGCGCGCGGGCATCTCCTGCCGGGTCCGCCGGTAGACGAGGTAGACCTTCTCGGCGCCCAGGCGCTTCGCGGTACGGGCGGCGTCCATGGCCACGTTCCCGCCGCCGATGACCGCCACCGCCCGGCTCTTCGCCACCGGGGTGTCGGCGCTGCGGTCGAAGGCCCGCATCAGGTTCACGCGGGTGAGGTACTCGTTGGCCGCGTAGATGCCGCAGAGGTTCTCGCCCGGCACGTTCATGAAGTTCGGCAGCCCCGCGCCGGTGGCCACGAAGACCGCGTCGAAGGTCTCGCGCAGCTCGTCCAGCGAAAGCGTCTGGCCGATGACCACGCTGTTGTGGAAGCGCACGCCGGCCTGCGCCAGGCCGCGCACCTCCACCTCGACGATCTTCTTGGGGAGGCGGAACTCGGGGATGCCGTACACCAGCACGCCGCCCGGCCGGTGCAGCGCCTCGAAGACCTCCACCGCGTGGCCCAGCCGCACCAGGTCCGCCGCGGCGGTGAGCCCCGCGGGGCCGGCGCCGACGATGGCCACCTTCTTGCCCGTGGGCGCGCCCGGGACGATCGGCTCGGCGACGCCCTGCTCCCGCTCCCAGTCCGCGAGGAAGCGCTCGATGCGCCCGATGGCCACCGGCGGGTTCTTCTTCCCGATGGTGCACACCGCCTCGCACTGCTCCTCCTGCGGGCAGACGCGGCCACACACCGCGGGGAGCACGTTGTCCTGCTTGAGGATGCGCACCCCCGCCTGGAAGTCGCCCTCGGCGACCTTCTTCACGAAGCCGGGGATGTCGATGCCCACCGGACACCCGGAGACGCAGGGGCGGTCCTTGCACTGGATGCAGCGCAGCGCCTCCAGCCGCACCGCGCGCGCCTCGAGCCCCAGCGCCACCTCGGAGAAGTTCTTCACCCGCTCGTGGCCGTCCTGGTGCGGCATCGGCTGGCGGGGGATGGCGAAGCGCTGCTTGTTGGTGATCGCCGGCTCGCCCTTCTCGGGCAGCTCCAGGGAGTTCATCGGCGCGTCCTTCGGGTCGCTGGGCTCGCTCATCGCTTCTGGCTCCCGCCCTCGGGCCAGCGCAGCTTGCACTGCTCGGGGGCGTGGTCGTGCTCCTTCAGGAACTCCTGGTAGTCGCCCTGCTCCTTGGGCCGGTAGAAGCGCTGGCGCCGCAGCAGCTCGTCGAAGTCCACCGCGTGGCCGTCGAACTCCGGGCCGTCCACGCACACGAACTTCGTCGCCCCGCCCACGGTGACGCGACAGCCGCCGCACATCCCGGTGCCGTCCACCATCACCGGGTTCAGGCTCACCAGGGTGCGCATGCCCAGCTCGCGGGTGACCTCGCAGACGGCGCGCATCATCACCAGCGGCCCGATGGCCACCACCAGGTCCGCCTTGCCGCGCTCGGCCACCTCGGCGCGGATGGCGTCGGTGACCAGGCCCTTCACGCCGTACGAGCCGTCGTCGGTGACGATGCGCAGGCGGTCGCAGGCCTTGGCCATCTCCGCCTCGAAGATGAGCAGGTCCCGGGTCCGCGCCCCGAGCACGCCCACCACCTCGTTGCCGGCGGCGCGCAGACCCTGCGCGATGGGGTGCAGCGGCGCCACGCCGATGCCGCCGCCGACGCCGATGACCTTGCCCACCTTCTCGAGGTGCGTGGGCATCCCCAGCGGGCCCAAGAGGTCGAGAAACACATCGCCCTCGCGCAGCAGGTGCGCCATCTCGGCGGTGGTCTTGCCCACCTCCTGGACGATCAGCGTGATGGTCCCCGCCTCGGCGTCCGCGTCGGCGATGGTGAGGGGGATGCGCTCCCCGTCCTCGCGCAGGCGCACGATGACGAACTGGCCGGCCTTGCGGCGCCGGGCGATGTCCGGGGCGCGCACGACGTACCGCGTGACCTTGGGCGCGAGGAACTCCTTCTTGAGCAGGAGCCCGTGACCTTCACTCGACATCGCTCGTGTCCTCTCTTCTCCCGGTGCGAGATCCGCGCCGCCGGCCGGTACGCACGGCGTGCCCTGGGGTGCGCTCAGGGACCGGTGACCTTGTAGACGAACGGGAGGTTCACTGTCACCTCCTTATCCGTGTGCCGCGGGAAGCGCATCGAGCGGATCTGCTGGACGATGCAGGCCGACAGCGGGCTGGCCTCGAAGCCGGGGCTCGACACGCGCGCTGCGCTCACCGCCCCCGACTGCTGGATGGTGAAGGTGAGGATCACCTGGCCCTCGGCGCTGGCCAGCGCGGTGCGGTGGCGCTGGAAGCACGCGAGCAGCTTCGCCCGGTGCTTCGCCACCTGGGAGGCGATGATGTTGGAGGTCAGCTGCACCGGCCGGGCAGGCTCCACCACCCGACGGGGCGCGACGTCCGGCGCAGCTCCGGCATCGGCCAGGGCCGGCTCCTCCGGGGAGGGAGCCTCGGCAGCCGCGTCCGGTCCGGCGGGGGCGACGACCGCCGCGGCATCGGGTCCGCTGGCGGCAGGCAGGACGGTGGGTGCCGGGCGCAGGAACACCGCCCAGATCGCCACGCCGCAGGCCACGAGGGCCGCCGCGAC
>CAZAIE010000549.1:0-5569 GCA_964485035.1 uncultured Myxococcaceae bacterium
CGTGGTCCCGGACGCGCTGCGGCGGATGGGGGCGACCGTGCAGCTCGTCGCCGCGTACCGGACGGTGGCTGCGTGCCCCGACCCCGCGGCGCTGGTCGGGCGCCTGGAGGCAGGCTCCATCGCGGCGGTGACCTTCGCCAGCCCGTCGGCGGTGCGTGCGTTCGCGGCGGCCCTGGGCGAGGGGCGGGCCGCGCGGCTGCTGGAAGGGGTGTGCCTCGCGGCCATTGGGCAGGTGACCGCCAGGGCGATCGCGGACCGTGGCTGGACGGTGGCCGTGACGGCAGCCGAGTCGACGGGTCCCGGGCTCGTCGCCGCTCTCATCGACCGCCTCGGGTGCCCCCAGGCGTCGGCCACAGGTTTTCCTTGACCCTGCTTGCGCCCGACTGACACTCTGCGGCGCCGATGTGCTCGAAAATACTTGGTAAGACGCTGCTCGCCGCCTGTCTTTTGGCCGGGTGCGCCCAGTCCGATCTGGGTACGCCGCCCCCCAAGGACGGGTTCTATTACCCCATCTCCGTCGCGGCGCTGGAGCGTCCGGACAGCGCTCCGGTCCTCTACGTCGTGAGCTCGAACTTCGACCTGCGGTACAACCGCGGGACGGTGCTCGCGGTGGACCTCGCGAAGCTCGGGACCATCAGCGGCCGCATGCCGGTGAACGGCGCGGTGGACCCCGACGTGGGCCACGTGTCGATCGACCACTTCGGCGGCGAGGCCTTGCTCTACACGCCCCGTATCCGGACGGGGACCGAGCAGCGGCTCTTCGTGACCTCCCGCTACGCGCAGACGCTCTACGCCCTGACCGTTGACGGGCCGAAGATCGCGTGTGCCGACGGTGGGCAGGACTGCCTCGGCCAGGGACTGAAGATGGAGGACCCGAAGGACTCGAACCGCCGGATGATGGACCCCTTCGGGATGGCGCTGGACGGCGAGGACCTCTGGGTCACGCACCTGCACGTCGCGGACAACCCCCCGGAGACCGGCGAGAACCGCGTCTCCTACATGGCTCGCCTGAACGCCGAGCGGTTCGACTCGCTCGAGTTGTTCAACATCGGCCTGGCGGCAGCGCAGGGCGTGGCGCGCAGCCCCATGGGGTTCTATGTCGCCGGAAGGACCCTCACCGGCAACGAGGGGATCCAGAGCATGGCGGTGCGATTCGCGCCGATGACGCAGCAGGGTCCCGTTGTCACGTCCACGACCCCGCCCAGCATCCAGACCGAGGACATCGTCACCGGCGAAACCTCCATCTACGAGGCGCGGGGAGTGGCTCTCTCGAGCGACCGGAACCGGCTCTTCGTGACGACGCGCTCGCCGTCAGGCCTGATGGTGATCGACGTGTCACCCCAGGTGCCGCAGGACGGGACCAGCGAGTACACCCAGCCTCGCAACACCATCCTGGGCTTCCGGCTGCTCCCCAGCGGCCCGTCGGCGATGACGGTGATCCCCCGGCCCGGCCAACGCGACCTGGTCGCCGTCTCCTGCTCCGGGGCCGACACCGTTGCGCTCTACGACGACGACCTGGGCGAGATCTCCGGGCTGGTCTCCGGCATCGAGGACCCGTACGGCATGGCGCAGGTGGCGCTGCCGGGGAACGCCTCCGGCCGGCGTCTCTTCGTGGTGAGCTTCGGCAACCACACGGTCGACGTGGTGGACATCCCCGACCTCGCCCGGCCGCGCACCGCGCGGATGGTCGGGCAGCTTGGCTACGGCGCGCACCGCCCCATGGGCGTGGACCTGCCTGGGAGCAACCCGTGAACCGCCTCGCTGCTTGCATCGTCGTGCTGCTGCTCGCGGCGGCCTGCGCCGACGAGAACACCTCCTCGGCGGCGAGCCTGCCCGGGCCCAACTCGCTGGTGGTCTCCGGGCGCTTCCTGTTCATCGCCAACACCGGGAGCAGCGAACTCCGGGTCCTCAACCTGGAGCCCGATACCCGGCGGTTCGTCCGCGCGCCGAACCCGCTCTTCCCACTCTCGGTGCCGACGCCGACCTACGCCCGCACGCTCGCGGGGCACGTGGGTGCCGATGGCACGGGATCGGCCTACAGCTTCGCCCTGTCCCCGGCCTCCGCGCGGATCACCGTGGTCTCGAATGCGAGGCTCGCCGCGCTCGGCTCGATTCCCGCTCCGGACACCAGCCTGGGGATCGCCGTGACGGCGCCCACCTCCGGTGTCCGCCTGGTGATCGCCGCGACGCAGGGAGGCTACGGGGCTCTCTGGACCGCCTCCTTCGGCGCCGACCTCGACGCTGACTCCAAGAGCCTCGAGAAGATCGTCCCTGCCCAGGCCCTGGCCCTGGGAACGTCCGTGCCGCAGGTGCTCGCGGCTTCCCCGGTGGACCCGGACCTGGTCGCCGTGGGCGACCGCCTCGATGGCGACGATGGCCTCGGCCGTCGAGGTGGCTTGGCCATCTGCAGCCTGAAGGACGGCTCGGTGCGGCGCCTCGAGGTCGGAGGGCCGGTGGGGGCTCTCTCCTTCGACCCCAGCGGGCGCTGGCTCGTCGGCGTGCTGGACTCCGCGGCCTGCGGGCTCTCCCGGCGCTGCGTCGGCTTCTTCTCGGTGGACCTGCAGGACCCGAAGAGCCCGGTGCTGGTGGGCACCTCCGACGTTCCGGGAGTCGCCCAGGGCGTGGCTGCCGCAGGGGCCATCGACCTGACCTTTTCCGACGAACGGGTCGTGACGGTGAACCCCCTGGTGATGGTCAGTTCGACCAATGGGACCGTCTACCTGTTCGACGGGGCGACGGGACGGGCGGTGGACCAGTCCGAAGAGCAGCCTTCGGCGACGGTCGAGGACATCATCACTCCCCCCTGCACGGACAAGGAGAGGGAGGATGGCTTGAGGCGGTGTGACCCGATTCAGAACCCTCTCGGTGGCCCGACGCAAATGGAGCTAGCGCCGAACTCTCCGTCCCAGGCGGTGGAGGTGCGGTGGCAGGGCGTGCTGCTCCGGGGCGTTGCTGGGACAGCGAGTGCGGGCGGGCTCAGCGACTCGTTCGACTTCGTGCAGGCGGGGGTGCTCCCGGGCGACTCGGTGGTGTTCACCTCCACCGGCAGCTGCTCCGAGACGAAGGCCAAGGTGAGCGGCGTGGCGAAGGGCCGGCTGACCCTCGAGGGCCTGTCCGCGGGCTGCGAGCCGAGCCTCGTGGCCTACGAGGTGCGAGCCCCCGAGTACGCCGTCACGGGGAGCCGGACGGGTTTCCTCGGCCGCGTCGGGCAGGGTGGAGCGTTCGTTGGCGGCGGGCTCCGGTTTGCGCTGGGAACGCCGGCGGGGACTCCGGACTACCGGATCTCGGTGGACTCGGGGCTGAAGTACTTCTCCGTCTCCCTCCTGGCCTCCACGACCTCGGCGCTCTACATGCCGGGGGCGGTGACCTTCGACCCCAAGAACGGGCTGTTCTACGTGGCCTACACTGGGGGCAACGCGCTGGTGGAGTATGACCCGGTCGCGATGCGCTCGGGGTCGACCACGTCCGGGATCGCTGCGTACTACTGACCGCGGGAATCTGGCCGGGAAATTGTGCCTCTCGTTGGCGTTTGGTAGATTCCTCCGAGTCAAGGGACGGTGAACGCATGAGCGAGAACGTGCCGCGGCCGCTCAGGAAAGTGGCCATCGCCGACCACCTCTGGGACGCGTTCGACGAGATGGCGCGCGAGATGGGGTCCGAGCGTGACGGACTCATCAACCAGGCGCTCTTCATGTTCGCGCGCCTGAATGGGTTCTTGAACGTCGGTGGAGCGGTGGCCTCGGCTCCGGCGCCACGGGCCGCAGCAGCAGCCCCCGCCGGGAACGGCTTCGACGAGGACTCCTCCGGCGATCGGACGCCTCCTCCGGCGCCGCCCCCTCCGCCTCCTCCAGCCGCACGCCGGCCGACGGTGGGGCCCAGCAGCGCACGGCCGTCCCCGCGAGAGGACCCGCCCGTCCTCTCCAAGTCCCGCTCGCCCGAGCCGGCACCGCCGCCTCCCGATGCCTTCGACTCCGACCCCATGCCGCCGCAGAGCATGGACAACGACCCGGCGCGCATCGCCGTGGCCCAGCGGGTGTTGGAGACCGCCGCAGAGCTCGAGAGCCTGATCAAGGGCAAGCAGAACGCCGTCGAGGCACCACCGCCGCCCCCGGAGTCCACTGGAGTGGGGGCGGGAGAGCGCGCGCTGTACATGAGCACCGACGGGCGCGAGCTCGAGAAGATCGTCAAGGACCGCTTCCTCATCGGGCGCGGCAAGCACTGCGACCTGGTCATCAACAGCGGCAAGGTGAGCCGGGAGCACGCCGCCATCGTCCGCGAGGGCGATGACTTCTACATGCAGGACCTCGACTCCTCGAACGGCACCTGGTTCAACAAGCAGCGGATCAAGCGCCGGAAGATCGAGGATGGCGACGAGTACTTCATCTGCTCCGACAAGGTGAAGTTCATCTACCGCTAGCGCCTTCCCGGCGCCGGCCGGCGCGCCGTACGAGCCATGCCCGTCCTGCTCGCGCTGCTCGCGGCCCTGAGCCAGCTCCCCCCGCCGATCCTCGCCGAGCCGGGCGAGGACGTGCGCCTGATCGCCGAAGTCGCTGAGCTCGACGGACCAGCGGACCTGCTGCACGCGGAGGGTCGGGTCGTCCTCCGGTCCGGGGGCTTGCTGCTGCTCACCGAGTCGCTGGACTACTCCCTCGGTGCCCGCGAGGGCTTCGCCAGCGGCGGCCTGCTCTTCGTGGATGGCACGCTGGCGGTGCGGGCACGGGAGGGGGGCTTCCGGCTGCTCCAGGACGGGGCGCTCACGCTCCGGGAGGCGGTGCTCTGGCAGAAGTACCCGGCGGTGGCCGGGGCGCTGCTCCAGGTCCGGGACGCTGACCAGGTCCCGGCCTTGGGGCGCAACCTCCTCTCGCTGAGGGCCGAGCAGCTCGACCGGGTGGGGCGCAACCGCTTCGCGACGCGGAAGCTGCGGCTGACCTCGTGCAACTGCGCCCCCGACTCCGCCCCGGACTGGTCGCTGGGCGCGAGCGAGGCGGACGTGGAGACGGGCGAGCGGGCGCTGCTGTGGTGGCCCACGCTCTACGTGAAGGACGTCCCGGTGCTGATCCTCCCGGCGCTCTACGTCCCGCTCTCCTCGAGGCGCACGGGCTTCTTGCTCCCCCGGCCCGGCTTCACCGGCCAGAGCGGCTTCTTCCTCGACCAGCCCTTCTTCTGGGCTTTCCAGGAGAGCTGGGACCTCACGCTCACGGCCGGCTACCGCTTCGGCGTCTCCGCCCGGGAGGACTCGGGCGGCTGGAAGCGCGTGGGCACGCACGGTCCGCGCGGCAGCGCCGAGCTGCGCTGGGCTCCCGCCGAACACTCGAGCGGGCGGCTCTTCGTGGCGCTGCTGAACGACCTCAACGGCGAGGTGCTGGCGGGCGGGGCGGAGCGGGCCCCGGCGCGCGGGTGGCGCGGGGACGCCTCGCTGCGCCACGCCACCGACCTGGACGCGTTCGCGGCCCGCCTGGACCTGAACCTGGTGAGCGACGCCAACTATCTCTCCGACGAGACCGCGGACGTGCTGCGCGACTTCGTCCCCTACCTGCGCAGCCAGGGCTGGGCGGGCCGCGAACGCGTC
>CAZAIE010000550.1:0-5562 GCA_964485035.1 uncultured Myxococcaceae bacterium
AAGACCCGCCAGTACAGCTTCGACGCCGCCGGCGGCCACGTGGTCCAGCTCACCGTCACCGACTCCACCGGGCTCACCGCCACCGCCAACGCGAGCATCACCGTGAGCGCGGGGAACAACCAGCCCCCGGTCGCCAAGGCCGCGGGGACCCCCCTCACGGGCCCCGCGCCGTTGCAGGTCCAGTTCTCCAGCACCGGCAGTTCCGACCCCGAGGCGACGGCGCTCACCTTCTCCTGGGACTTCGGGGACGGGACCGCCAAGGACACCACCGCCGGGCCGTCACACTCCTACGCCAACCCGGGCACCTACACCGCCACGCTCACCGTGACCGACTCTGGCTCCCCGGCCGCGAGCACTACCGCGGTCCTGACCGTCGTCGTGAAGGGCAACCGTGGTCCCGACGTGAGCACCGCCTCGGCCACGCCCACCGCCGGGCCGCAGCCGCTGAAGGTGCACTTCGACGCCACCGGCGTCACCGACCCCGAGGGCGATGCCGTCACGCTGACCTGGGACTTCGGCGACGGGAGCGCGGCCTCGCACGAGAAGGCGGTGGACCACACCTACGCCGCCAAGGGCGTCTACACCGCGAAGCTCTCCGCGCAGGACGACGGCAAGCCCACGGTCGCTCCCGCCGAGGCCTCGTTCACCATCAGCGTCGGCCAGGCGAACCTCGCCCCCGACTGCGCCCACGCGACCGTGACCCCCACCGAGGGCGCCGCCGCGCTGAAGGTGACCATGGACGCCACCGGCTGCACCGACCCCGAGGCCGGCAAGCTCAGCTTCGAGTGGCGCGTGCCCACCTCCCTGACCACCCCGGACATCGTCTACTCGACCGCCACCGCCGAGCACACCTTCACCGAGGCCAAGCAGACGACCATCACCCTGGTCGCCAAGGACGACGGCGTCCCGCAGATGGAGATCTCCCGGGAGTTCCCGGTCGTCGTCACCGGCGGCAGCGGGTCGGCGGACGCGGGAGGCACGCAGCAGACGATCGAAGCGTCCTGTGGTTGCAGCGCTTCGGCCTCCGCGCCCAGCCTGCTCGGGCTAGTCCTCGTGGGCCTCGCGCTCCGCCGTCGCCGCTGACCCGAAGACAGGTCAGAACAGAGAGAGCTGCTGGGGCTCGTGCTGGGGCCCCGGAACCGCGTCAAGTCGGGGCCGGTGGTGTGCGAGCCCCAGCTTGCGGCAGGCGTGCCCGACCGCAGCCTCGAGCCTGGGCAAAAAGCCCGGGTCCTGGGAGCCGTCCTTGCTGAGCAGGCGCTCGTAGCGCACGGCGAGCTGGCGATCGAACCGGTCGACGAAGCGCACCATGCGCTCGCGCGCGCTGGCGGGCATGGAGAGGGGCGTGGAGAGCACGTAGGAGGCGCCCGCGTCCCGGGCCCTTCGCAGCAGCGCCTCGATCTGCGCGGGCTGGTCGTTCACGCCGAGGAGGACCGGGGCCACGTTGACGCCCACGCGGATGCCTGCGCGGGCGAGCGCCTCCAGCGCCACCAGCCGCCGGTCGGGCGAGGGCGCGAGCGGCTCGAGCACCCGGGAGAGCTTCTGGTCCTGCGTGGGCAGGGAGAAGGTGACCGAGACCCGGCCCTTGCGCGCGATGGAGGCCAACAGGTCCGCGTCCCGCGGCACGAACGACGAGCGGGTCTGGGCGCGCAGGTCGACGCCGCCCTGCCGCGCCAGCACCTCGAGGACGCCGCGGGTGAGCTGCATCCGCTGCTCCGCGGGCTGCCACGGATCGCAGCGGGTGCCGAGCACCAGCGGGGTCCGGGCGAACGCCCCTTCCTTGAGCCCCCGCGTCACCGCCTCGGCGGCGTTCACCCGCGCGTGGATGTCGCGCTCGAAGACCCGAGGGTCGGCATCGCGGAAGGGGGCCTGGTTCCTGGCCCGGCACCAGACGCAGGCGAAGGCGCAGCCCGAGTACGGGTCGAGCGCCCAGTAGCGGTCCCGGCCCTCTCCGACGGCGACCAGGACCTCGTTGGACCGCGCGGGCCTCACCTCGACGCGGGGGTTCTGCGGCCACGGCTCGGTGGGGCCTGGAACGACGGGGATGGTCTCGAGGGCTTTCATACTGAACAATGTTACAGACCGGGTCTGACACTGGCCGGGACGCAGCTGCCTCAGACGACAATTAGTCGAGTCAATACAGCCCGTTGCACGACACCGTCCGTGCAGGACTAGGATGCCGCGCATGACCTTTCGCTTCGTCGCCGTGCTCCTCGCCTCGCTCGCGCTGCCCCAGACCGCCTCAGCCGAGCGCAGCGTGCTGCTCTTCCCAGCGCTGGGCCGTCCCACGCTGGTCACCGTCACCGGACGGGCGCTGAAGTCGGCGCCGGAGCAGGCCGGGGGGCCGCTCGCGAAGAGCGTTCGCCGGCTCACCGCGCGCAGCTGGGAAGGCGCGAGCGTGACGGTCCGCTTCCAGGGCCAGGAACGGCAGGTGGTGAGCGGAGACGAAGGACTCTTCGAGGCCAGCTTCCCCGCGCCCTCGCACGCCGCGTTCCCGCTGGGGGCGCTTCCCGTCGCGGCGACCGCGAGGGAGGGCAAGGAGGAGGCCAGCGTCGAGGGCAAGGCGCAGGTGATCTCGGACGCGGCGCCCTTCCTGGTCCTCTCGGACTTCGACGACACCGTGGCGGTGACGAACGTGCGCTCCAAGCGGGGGATGGTCTCCTCGGCGCTGCTCAAGGACGAGGACTCCCAGCCCGTGGTCGAGGGGATGGCGGACCTGTACCGGTGCCTGAGGGAGGGAGCGGAGACCCCGCCGGGGTTCGCGTTCGTGAGCGGCTCGCCCATCGAGTACGCACCGCGGCTGGAGCGCTTCCTCTCGAAGCACGGGTTTCCCGCGGCGGCGCTGCACCTGCGCCAGCTCGGACCGGGGACGCTGTCGGGCTACAAGGAGCCGGTGCTGCGCGCGCTGCTCTCCCGGTTCCCGCAGCCGGTGGTGCTGGTGGGCGACTCGGGAGAGAAGGATCCCGAGGTCTACGCGACCATCCGCCACGAGTTCCCGGGGCGCGTCCTGGCCGTCTTCATCCGGGATGCAGGTGGCAGCGCCGACGCAGCCCGCCTCGAGGGCATGGTGCTCTTCAAGACCCCCGTCGAGGCCGCGCGCGCGGCGGCGGGCAAGGGCCTGCTGAAGGACACGTGCCAGATCGGGCCCGCGGCGCCGCCGGCACCGGCGCCCCAAAATCCGCCCCCGGGAGACCGGTTGGAGTAGTGTGCGCGCCTTCGCACGGAGCCCTGCGTGGACCGCATTCTCATCAAGGACCTGCTCGCGCGCTGCATCATCGGGGCGAACGAGCACGAGCGTCACGAGAAGCAGAACCTCATCATCAACCTCGTGATCTGGACCGACCTGCGCAAGGGCGGCAAGTCGGACCGCATCGCGGACACCCTCGACTACCGGAGCCTGCGCAACGGGGTGATGGACCTGGTCGAGGGCTCCAAGTTCTTCCTCATCGAAGCCTTGGCGGAGCGCATCGCCGAGGTGTGCCTCCAGGACCCACGCGTCGAGAAGGTACAGGTCACCGTGGAGAAGCCCACGGCGCTGCGGTTCGGCAAGAGCGTTGGCGTGGAGATCGAGCGCGACAGGGGCTGACCTGGGCAGAGTCGAGAGTCGAGAGTCCAGAGTCCAGAGTCCAAAGTCCACCCGGCGCGCCCTACCGGAACCCGCTGCCCCCAAAGCCTGCCCTGGCCCGCGCCCGCTCGACCCGCCGCTCGAGCACTTCCTTGTAGGAGCCCTCGAGCTGCCTTCCGCGGTAGGCCTTGCAGTAGCGCTCGTGCAGCGCCGGGTCCGTCCTGGAGAGCCAGGGGAAGAACGTCCGCTTGCTCGCGTCGGGCAGGAACAGCACCTGGGACATGACCGACCGGGCGCCCGCCTCCCGGGCCCTGCGACAGAGCCGCTCGAGGTGCTCCTCGGAATCGTTGAGACCAGGGAGCACGGGCGCCAGCAGGACCCCCACCTCCACGCCGCGCGCCGAGAGCAGGGCCAGCGCCCGCAGCCGGTCCTCGGTCGAAGGGGCGTTCGGCTCCAGCGCGGAGCCCAGGGTGGGGTCCAGGGTCACGCACGTGGCGATCACCTTGAGCGGATGCCGACGGGAGAGTTCGGCCAACAGGTCCGCCTCGCCCGCGACCAGGCTGCTCTTCGTGGCGATGGACAGCGGTACCCCACGGTGGGGCAGCAGCGCCTCGAGCATCCGGTGGGTAAGCCGGTAGCGCGCCTCGGCGGGCTGGAACGGGTCGGTCGCGCTGCCCAGGTGGATGCCGCTCGCGAGGTGCGGCGCCCGCTTGAGGTCGCGCGCGAAGACCTCCGGCGCCCGGGACTTCACGTAGACCCGGCGCGCGAAGTCCTCGGGCTCGGGCTGGTCCAGGAACTCGTGGGTGTAGCGCGCGTAGCAGTACAGGCACCCGAACTCGCAGCCCCGATACGGGTTCGCCGAGTAGAACTCGCCCATCCTCGACCCCTCGACCCAGTTCAGGACCGAGCGGCAGGGCAGATCCACGTACTCGGTCCCGCCTCGCTGCGCGAGCAGCGGACCGGGCGTCCCCAGGGGGAGCGTGAGCTGGCAGTTCGGCGCAACCACTGAACGACCGTACAGCCCATCTCCTGCTCCGGCAAGCGTGGGCGGCGGCCCTCCACGCCGTTTGACACGCCCCACCCGCTCGGCCAGAGTCCAGCGCCTCGCATGACCGCCCTCGCCCGAGTCCTCCGAGCCCTGCGCGCCCACTGGGTCCTCGCCCTCCCGGCGTTCGTCTACCTCTACGTCTTCCCGTGGATCCCCGAGTTCCGCAGCCCCAACGAGCTGTGCCGGCTGCACCAGACCCGGGCACTGGTGGACCACCAGACCTTCGAGATCAACAAGGTCCTGGCCTCGCACGGCTACGTCGGCGACCTGTCGTGCGTCGCCGTGGCCCGTGAGGGGAACCGGCCTGACGGCCGGGTGCTGGAGCGCCGGGCCTGCCCCACGGTCCGGGGCCAGCCGGAGTTCCGCGAGGAGCACTACTTCCCCTCCAAGGCCCCGCTGCTCTCGGTCGCGGCGGTGCCGGTCTACCAGGCGCTCAAGGTGCTGCGCGGCAACGCCCCGGTCAGCGAGGACGCGCTGGTCTTCTTCGCCCGCCTCTTCTGCACCGTGCTCCCCGCGGCGCTGCTGCTCATCCTCATCCGGCGCTACCTGCGCGCCCACTTCGACGAGCGGCTCGCCGACGCGCTCACCGCGGCCTACGCGCTGGGGACCCTGGCCTTCAGCTACGCCGAGTTGTTCATGAGCCACCAGACGGCGGGGGTGCTGCTCTTCGCCACCTTCTACTCGCTCTGGCGGGTGCAGCGCGGCGACTGGCGGCCGCGCGGCTACCTCGTCTCCGGGGCGCTGGCCGGCCTCACCGTGGCCGCCGAGTACACCGCGGCGATGGGCCTCGTCCCGCTGCTCGGCTACGCGCTGTGGACCGCCCCGGGCGGCGCGCGCGGGAAGCTGCGGGCGACGCTGCTCGGCATCGCCGGCGTCCTCCCCTTCGCGCTGCTCATCGCGGCCTACCACCAGGTCGCGTTCGGGCACCCGCTGCACTCCGGCTACAAGTACC
>CAZAIE010000551.1:0-5542 GCA_964485035.1 uncultured Myxococcaceae bacterium
TCCGTCTGCTCCCCATCGTCGCGCTGCTCCCGGCCCTCCCCGCGCTCGCCCAGGACAAGCCCGACGCGCCTCCCCGCGTGGTCCGCGCCGTGGTCTACCCGGACCGCGCCCTGGTGACCCGCGCCCTCGAGGTGCCCTGCGGCGAGGCCCCTGCCGCCGCGGTGTTCCGCAGCCTGCCCTCGGGGCTCGACCCCACCACGCTCAAGGCCGCCGCCCAGGGCCCGGGCGCGCGCGTCGAGGGCGTCAGCCTCTACGAGCGGGTCCTCCAAGAGGCGCAGCACGCGCAGGTCCGCGAGCTGGACGCCCAGCTCGAGGCGCTGGCGGTGAAGGTGCGCGCCCACCAACTCGACCGCGAGCGCGCGCTCTCGGCCCGGGCGCAGGCCGACAGCCTGCGGTCCTCGACGCTCCCCTTCCTGGCCCGCGAGGCCGCGGCGGAGCGCAAGCCCAACGTCGCGGGCTGGGCGCTGGCGCTGGACACCGTGCGCGACCTGCTGGCCGAGGCGGACGCGCGCCGGGTGGCGGCGGACCTCGCGCTGCGCGACCTCTCCCGCCAGGTGCAGGAGGTGACGGCGCGCCGCCAGGCCATCTCTGCCGAGGCGCCCCGCCGCGTGAGCGACGCCGAGGTGCTGGTCCGCTGCACCGGCGCCGGGACCGCCCGGGTCGAGCTCTCGTACATGGCGGGCGGGGTGCGCTGGGAGCCGCTCTACGAGGCCCGCGCGCTGGAGGCGAAGGGGCAGATCGAGCTGTCGGTCCTGGCGACGATCACCCAGGCGACTGGGGAGGCATGGACCGGGGTGGAGCTGGCGCTCTCCACGGCCCTCACCCGCCGCGACGCGACCCCGCCGGAGCCGCAGCGGCTGTACCTGGGCGCGACACCCGAGGAGCAGGAGAGGAAGGTGCTGGTGCGCCGCGACGAGCAGGTCTCGCACGTGAGCAGCGTCGCGCCGACCACGCGGGAGCCCGGAGGCGGCGAGACCGAGACCTCCGACCAGGGGCTCTCGGTCCAGCTCAAGGTGCCTGGGACGGTGGACCTCGCAGGCGACGGGCGCCCCGCGCGGGTGCGCGTCGAGACGCTCAAGCTGCCGGCCACGTTCCGCCACCTCGCGGTGCCCAAGGTGCTGCCCCACGTGGTGCGCGAGGGCCGCGCGGTGAACCAGGCGCGCTACCCGCTGGTCCCCGGCCGCGTCGACCTCTTCTCCGGAGGTGGGTTCATCGGGTCCGCGGCGCTTCCGCTCGTGGCGCGCGGCGACAAGCTCGAGCTCGCCTTCGGCATCGACGAGCAGGTGAAGATCCGCCGAGTGGTCGTGGAGGAGTCGAGGAAGGACCCGGGCTTCTTGGGCTCCACGCGCAGGCTGACCTACGCCTACCGGCTCGAGGCGACGAGCCACGCCGCGAAGGCCGTCGACCTGCACGTACAGGAGCACATGCCCGTCTCTCAAATGGACGACGTGAAGGTGGTGGTCGATCCGAAGACCACCGCCGGCTACGAGCTGGAGAAGGCCGACGGCATCCTCACCTGGAAGCTCGCACTGAAGCCCAAGGCGAAGGCGGAGATCGAGCTCCGGTTCGCCCTGGAGATCCCCGCGAAGTACGACTCGGGCAGCCTGTAGGAAATCCGGGGCGCGCCCGAGTCCCCGACTGAGCCCGACGGGAAGTGCAGCGCGCTTCAGCGCGCTTGGTCCGAGTTCGGTCCCTCCCAGATGGAGCCGGGGGATTCATCCCCCGGCTCATCACCAGATGCGCACGCGCTGCTCGGGCGCGAGGAACAGCGCCTCGTCAGCCTTGGGCTGGAATGCCGCGTACCACGCGTCGAGGTTGCGGACCACGGAGGTCCGGTACTCCGAGGGGCTGTGCGGGTCGGTGACCAAGCGGTTGGCCAGCTCCTGCTCGCGGTAGAGCCGCCGCCACACCTGCGCCCAACCCAGGAAGAACCGCTGGTCGCCGGTGAGCCCGTCGAGGACCTCCGGCTCCTTGCCGCCCAGCGACAGCCGATACGCGGCGTGGGCTACCGTGACCCCGGCGAGGTCGGCGATGTTCTCGCCCAGCGTCAGCTCGCCCTTCACGCACTGGTTCGACTTGCCGTCCCTCCCCGGCAGCGGGCAGTACGCGGCGTACTGGGCCACGAGCTGGTTGGTGGCGGTCTTGAACTTGGCCGCGTCCTCCGGGGTCCACCAGTTCTTCAAGGCGCCGGTGGCGTCGTACTGCGCGCCCTGGTCGTCGAACCCGTGGCTGATCTCGTGGCCAATGACCGCGCCGATGCCGCCGTAGTTCACCGCGTCGTCCGCGTTGGGGTCGAAGAACGGCGGCTGCAGGATGGCCGCGGGGAAGACGATCTCGTTGAGCAGCGGGTTGTAGTACGCGTTCACCGTCATCGGCGACATGCCCCACTCGTCGCGGTCCACTGGCCGGCCGAGCTTCGCGAGCAGGCGGTCGTACTCGAAGGAGGCCCCGCGCGTGGCGTTGCCCAGCGGGTCCCCACGGACGATCTCGAGGGCCGAGTAGTCCCGCCACTTCTTGGGGTAGCCGATCTTCGGGTTGTAGGTGGCGAGCTTGGCCTTGGCCTTCGCCTTGGTCTCGACGCTCATCCACGTCAGCGCATCGAGCCGCTGCGCCATGGCCGCGAGCAGGTTCTGCACCAGGCGGTCGGCGTGGGCCTTGGTCTCGGGAGTGAAGTGGCGGGCGACGTAGATCTTGCCCACCGCCTCGCCCAGCACAGAGGTCACCTCGTCCACGCCGCGCTTCCAGCGGTCCTTGAGCTGCGGCGTGCCCGACAGGGTCTTGCCGTACATCTCGAACCACGCGTCCACGAACGGCTTCGAGAGGTACGGCGCCGCGTTACTCACCAGGTGGACGGTCAGGTAGTCCTTCCAGACCATGAGCGGCTGGCTCTTCACGAGCTTCGCGGTGTGGGCCATCGCCGAGGGCTGGTTCACGTTCACCGCCGGCTGCCCGCCGAGCCCCGCTGCCTGAAGCCACGCCGCCCAGTCGAGGCCAGGCGCGAGCTTCTGCAGCTCTGCGGGGGTCAGCTTGTTGTAGGTCTTCTGGGCGTCCCGGTTCTCGGTCATGGTCCAGTGGCCGGCGGCGAGCTTCTCCTCCAGGGACCAGACCGCGGCGGCGCGCTTCTCGGCGTCCTTGGCCCCCAGAAGACCGAGGAGCTTCACGAGGTAGCGACGGTAGCCCTCGCGCAGCGGCTCGAACTGCTTTGCCTTGGCGTCGTACATGTCGCGGTCGGGCAGCCCCAGGCCGCCCTGCCCCACCAGTGCGATGTGCCTCTCGGGCTCGCGGTCGTCCTGGCCAACCTGGGTCGAGATGGGGCTCGTCTGCATGCGACGGGAGTTCTCCGCGAACGCCACCACCAGCCCCTTCGCGTCCTTGATGCGCGCGATGCGCTCCAGGTCCTTCGCGATGGGCTTCGCGCCAGCGGCCTCGATGGCTGCCTCGTCCATGAAGGACTGGTAGAAGTCGGCGATCTTGCGCTCCTCGGAGCCGGGCTCCCCCTTCGCCTCCAGGATGATCGCCTTGGTGCGCTCGTCGCTCAGGTCGCCGAGGCGGTTGAACATGCCGTAGTTCGACTTGTCCGCCGGAATCTGCGTGGTCGCGAGCCAGGCCCCGTTCGCGTAGCGGTAGAAGCTCTCGCCCGCAGGGACGCTGCGGTCCATGCCCTGGGAGTCGAACCCCCACTCGCCGATCTCCGCCTTGGGGCGCGCCGGAGCGACCGGGGCTGGCGCTGGATCGGGGGCTGGGGCGGTGGTCGCGACGGGGACCGGCTGACTGGCCGCACAGGCGCTCAGGCAGAACCCCAGGAACAGATGCCTCTTCATCGTCGCCTCGCTCGTACGTTGGACCTTCTCGGGAACGTCGGGAGGCTAGCCGAAAGCCCTGGCGCTCGCGCCCGGATTCCAGGGCCTGGACGTCAGAGCGTGGCCCCGGCGACAGATGCCCGGCCCCCAACCTGCGTGACAGCGCGCACACACCATCGGTCGATCGGCTGAGTCCGTGACCCCTGCACCCCGCGAGGCGACCGGACGCCCGATGGCCACTTCGATCTCGGCTTGGCATCGTGCGCGGCCATGCACACCCAACGTCTCGCGCTCCTTTCCCTCTGTCTCGTCTGCTGCGGCGAGAGCCGCCCCCTGAAGCCCGACGTGACCACCTTCGAGGTCACCTGGAAGCCAGCGACCGTGCAGGTCCCCGCTGCCGCGGTGAAGGAGAAGGACGCGAGCGACGGGAAACTCACGCTGGCCGCGACCCCCGGCGTCCAGGCCGGTGCGGTGCTGGTGGTCCCCGACGTGGGGATCTTCAAGGTGACGGACGTGGCGGCCTCGGGCTCCGACCTCGAGGTGGCGGTTCAGCCCGCGGCCCTCACCGACGCCATCCAGGACGGGAAGATCGCCTGGTGCCGCACCTTCGGGAAGAAGGACGGGACGGTCGCGACCGGGCTCGGCAAGCTCAAGCACCCGCTCACCGGCAGCTACCAGGACGGCACGCTCACCTTCGAGGGCAACGTCGGCTCGTGGCCGGTGAGCTTCTCGCTCACCCCCCAGGGCGACGGCTACGACATGAAGATGCAAGGCACGTACGAGAACGGCGCCGGCAAGATCAACCTCGCGGGCTCGGGCCACATCGCGGGCTTCAACAGCGAGGCGGACATCACCATCGAAGGCGGCTCGGTCACCGACTTCACCTTCTTCCACGACAACCTCGAGGGCGAGTTCACCTTCGAGATCGGCAGCGTCGCCATCGAAGGCGCGAAGACCGTGGAGATCCCCGCGAAGATCGTCATCCCCTTTGCGCTGGGGCCGGTGCCTGCCTACCTCGAGCTGGGCGGTCAGCTGCAGGTCGAGGTGAAGCTCGGGGCCCAGACCTCGATGATCGCCAAGGCGAAGTACAAGTTCACCGGGTCCACTGGTTTCTCCTTCAAGGAGGGGAAGCTGACCAAGCTCGGCACGATGACCCACGACCTCGCCTGGGAGAACTCGGAGACGGTCTCGACCATCACCGCCGGCTTCGGCGCCATCATGGACTTCCCCCGCGTGGACGTCGGCCTGGGCGTCCCCGGGACTGGCGTCTCCGCCTACGTGACCGTCCGCAACGAGCTGGTGACCAACGTGGAGGTCTTCTACGAGTCCGCGGGCGGCTACCCGGTCATCACCGGCCAGTGCGTGCGCGGAAACGTGAACCAGGGCGGGTACCTCGGCGGCAGCTTCCAGGCCTTCGGGTTGACGCTCGCCGCCAACGAGACCCAGCTCTTCGCCAAGGTGAATCCCACCGTCGAGAAGGGCGAGAAGTGCGGGAAGTAGCCCCGGGGGGGCCGGTGTACGCCAGTCGCACTTGTCAACCCCCGAGCCTGAGCCGTCCGCGCGCCACCACACCCGACGCCCGGTCCTCCACCCGCGACACCGCGAGCGCAAGCTCGGCACGGATTAGCTGCATCGCCCGCGCGCTCGACGCCACCGGCTTGCGCCGCCCCAGGAAGGTCAGCTCCCGCGCCAACGCGAAGGCAGCCGTCGCCCAGAACGCAGCTCGCCGCATCTCGCTCCCC
>CAZAIE010000552.1:0-5536 GCA_964485035.1 uncultured Myxococcaceae bacterium
GCCGAGAAGGGCGGGGGCCTTTCGGCATGTCGCGGGGCAGAGGTCGGCGCGATCGCTGGGGTGGAGTGCGTGAAGCAGCTCCATCCGGCAGGGGCGCGTCCTTCGAGACGGCGGTAGAGCGCGGATCGGCTGAACGATCGTCCGAACGCAGCGGGCCCGACTCCAGGGAAGGAGCCGAGCCCGCGTGGATCAGTCAGGGTGGTCCGCGTCTACCGCCGGACCTTCTGCGCGATGTACATGCCCAGGGCCCTGAGCGCGTTGTCCGCGGAGCGGAAGACGGGCAGACCCTTCTCCTCGCACGCGCGCGCCATGGGGTCGTAGAGCACGCCGGAGTCGATGGAGACGAGCAGCGGCTTGCGCGTCTCGGGCAAGAGCTTCGCCAGCCGGTTCACCAGGCTCCCGGGCGCGCGGATGGACTCCTCCTCGGGCACGCCCGCGGCCAGCGTCGCCATCGCCGGGGTCAGCGGGATGGTGGCGCAGAGCACGGCGTCGACGCCGGGGTCGTCCAGGAAGGCGCGCACCACGTCCTCGTTGGTCTGGTCGTTCGCCATGGGGGTGATGTCCATGGGGTTGCGCACGTCCACCAGCGCGTCGAGCTTGCCCGCCGCGAGCGCCTGCTGCAGCCGCTGGCGGGTCTCCTCCTCGAGCTTCGCCAGCTCCAGGTGCCAGCCCTCCCCGCGCAGCGCGTCGGCGATGCCCACTGCTTCGTACCCGGCGTTCGAGAGCGCCGCGATGCGGTGCCCCTTCCACGCCTTGTCGCCCATCAGCGAGGAGATCTTGAGGAGGTCCGCGAACTCGTCGAAGTTGCGCGCCACGTGCGCGCCGGCCTGCCGCACGATGGCCTCGCACACGTCGTAGTCGCCCGCGAGCGAGGCGGTGTGCCCGCTGGTCGCGTGCTTGCCCTCGGCGGTGCGCCCCGCCTTGTAGAAGACGACGTCCCGCCCGCCCTTGGTGATCTCCCGGACCGCGCGCGAGAACTCCAGGCCGTCGGCGTCCTTGAACCCCTCGATGTAGACCGCGAAGGTCCGCACCGCGGGGTCGGTCGCGAGGTGGCGCAGGAAGTCACCGATGGTCAGGTCCACCTGGTTGCCGGTGGAGACCGAGTAGCGCGGGCTGATCCAGTCCAGCTTGCTCATCCGGCTGATCATGAAGGCGCCGCTCTGGCTGATGAGCGCGACGTTGGACTTGCCGTCCTCGCGCAGCGGCAGCTTCGTCTGCGGGATGAAGAGGGTGTGGTACTTGCCCGGCCGCGAGACGATGCCCAGGCAGTTGCCGCCGTTGGCCACCAGCGGGCGCCCCAGGTCGCGGGCCCGGGAGAGCGCGTCACGGATGCGGGTCTCGATGAGGTGCCCGCCCTCCTTCTCGCCCATGCCGCCGGGGATGAGGATGACGCCCACCGCCTTGTCGTGCTCGACCACGTCCTCCATCAGCGCTGGCACCTGGTCCGCGCCGACCGCGACCACCAGCACGTCCACGCGCTCGGGCAGGTCCTTGGCCGTGGGCACGCACCTCACCCCGTCGATCTCGCTGGTCTCGGGACGGATGACGTAGAGCCGCGACTTGTCGAACCCCGAGGCGATGACGTTGTTGAGGATGATGCGCCCCATGTTCATGCCCTTCGAGGACACGCCGATGAAGGCCATGCTCTGGGGCTTGAGCGTCTTCTCCAGCGACGCGAGCGGGCGCGGCCGGGGCAGGGCGCGGCGCTTGCGGAACTTGAGGATGCCGTCGAGCGCGACCAGCGACCCACGGCTGGGCCCGAAGGGGTTCACCTCCAGCTCGGTGATGGTGAAGCCCTCTCCCTCGCCGTCGTGGCCGAAGGCCTCGGCGATCGCGCGGAAGGCGCCGATGGTGCGCTTGATGGCCTCGTCGGGGACGAGCTTGTTCTTGGTGCGGGTGAGGCCGGCGAGACGGCGGTAGGCGAGGGTGCTCTTGAAGGTCTCGAGCAGGAGCTTCTCGTCGCACAGCGCCGCCGAGCCGCTGACCACCGCCTGGCCCTTGCGGCACGCCTCGCCCAAAAGCTCGGTGTCCACCCCACCGACGCCCATGGTGATCACCGGGCCGAACTCGCGGTTGTGGCGCAGCGCGAAGATGACCTCGCTGCCCACGCCGTCGCCCTCGAGAGAGACCATCTCCGTCACCTGCACGCCGCGGATGTCCCTGCGGATGGCCTCCTCGAGCGCACGCCCCGCCAGCCCCTCGTACGCCTTGGGCCCGTGGCCGGGGTGCCCCTCGAGCTGGTGCGCGTAGCGCGCCGGGACCTCCTCGACCATCTTCAGGACGGCCTCGGAGATGGCCTTCACGTCGTTCTGCACCTTGCGCACGCCGCCCACCTCCGTCTTGTGGGCGATCTCCGGGGAGACGATCTTCAGCATCACGCGGTCGCCGCCGAGCGCCGAGAGCTTCGAGGTGTCGAGCATCTGCCCGGGCGTGACCAGGAACTGGCGCGGCACGCGGCAGCCGGCCGCCTCCAGCACCTCGTACACTTCGTGCTCCAGCAGCGCCTCGCGCCCTTCGGCGGCGGCGGCCGTGAGGATCTTGTTCATCCGCTGGGTGTCGAGCGACATGGCGGGACCTCGGGATTTCGGAAAGACGCACGGTCCCGGGAGGACCCGGGACCGGCAGGGTGTGCAGCGAGGGTGTGCGGGATCAGGCCTTGGGGAAGAGCAGCTCGGCGACGCGCGACGCCTTGCCCTCGGCGAGGACGGCCTTGGGCAGCTCGGCGTCGCCCTTCAGGCGCTGCGGGCCCTTGGCCTCGAGTGCGGCGATGACGTCGGCCCCCAGCGGGCTGGCGAAGAGCGCCTTCCAGTGCGGGAGGGCGTTGGGGGTGAGCACGCCGCGCTCGAGCCGGCCCACCAGCGCCCGGGCCGGGCGGCTGGCGATCTCCGCCTTGAGGCAGGCGCGGTAGCCCTCGCAGGCCGCCTTGCCCGCCCGGAAGGCGTCGATGTTGGTCTTCTGCACCTTCTCGCCCTTGCGAGCGAAGAGCTGGTTGATGCAGCCCTCCAGCACCGAGTCCTTGATGCCCAGCCAGGGCGTCGCCGCGCCGAGCAGGACCATGTTCGCGGCCTTGGCGGTCCCCGCCTCGCGGGCCAGCCCCTCGGCAGGGATGAGCACGTGCGTCTTGAGGCTGGAGATGGCGTCCAGCACCTTGCCCAGCTCCGGGTAGTTGGGGACGTTCACGAAGGGGTCGACGCTGGAGACCACGGCGCCGTCCGGGCCCAGGTAGTCGACGTAGCGCAGGCTCTCGAGCGGCTCGACCGAGAGGACGAGCGTGCCGGCCCCGCGCGGGACCAGGTCGGAGTGCAGGGGGTGGTCCGCGTAGCGCAGGTGCGAGATGACCTCGCCGCCGCGCTGGCTCATGCCGTGGACCTCGGCCTGCTTGAAGTGCCAGCCCTGCTCCAGGGCGGCCATGTCCACGACCACGGAGATGGACAGGATGCCCTGTCCGCCGACGCCACAGAGAATGATGTTGGTTTCCATGGGAGTTCTCTCGCTCACTTCCGGACCGCGGTCTGGATGCACTCGCGCGAGGGGATGATCACCGACAGGCCCTGGTACTCGATCTCCTTGCGCACGATCTCCACGTTCGCGGCGTGGTTCTTGCGATGCGGGTTGATGACGTGGACGTGGTCGGGGTGGACGCCCAGGCCCTTCACCACCTGGGCGAGCTGCTCGCCGGTGGCCATGGTCTCCTGGCCGCCGGTCATGCCCACCGTGGCGTTGTCGAGGATGAACACGGTCATGTTCAGGTTGCGCTTGGCCGCGCCGACCAGGCCGGTCATGCCGGAGTGCATGAAGGTGGAGTCGCCGATGGTGGCGATGACCGGGCTCATCCCCGCCGCCGCCGCGCCCATGGCCATGCTGATGCTGGCGCCCATGTCCACGCAGGCGTGCACCGCGCTGTACGGAGGATACGCGGAGAGGGTGTAGCAGCCGATGTCGCTGAAGATGCGCGCGCCGGGGGTCGAGTCGAGCACCGCGCGGATGGCCGCGTAGCTGTCGATGTGCGGGCAGCCGTCGCAGAGCGAGGGCGGCCGGCTCACCAGCGGCATCTCCGGGGGCTTCTGCCGGGGGCGGGCGGTCATGCCCAGCGCCTCGCGCACGATGTCCGGGTTCAGCTCGCCGGCGCGGGGGAGCTTCCCGTCCAGGCGCCCGTGGATGGTCTTGCCGCGGGGGTTGTCGAGCAGGCCGCGCAGCGCCGCCTCGACGTAGGGGTAGCCGTCCTCGATGACCAGCACGCTGTCCACGGTCTCGAGCAGCTTCGCGATCTGCTTGACCGGGATGGGGTAGACGCCGATGCGCAGGTACGAGGGGATGGCGTCGCCGGGGCCGTAGTTCTCGAGGAAGTAGTTGAGGCCCACGCCGGTGGCGATGACGCCCATCTTCCCGCCCGCGGGGTTCAAGTGCAGGGAGTTGAAGCGCGAGCTCTCGGACCAGTCGAGCATCGCCGCCTGCTTCTTGGTGAGCGAGGCGTAGCCCTTGCGCGCGTTCGAGGGCAGGAGCGTCCAGCGCGCCGGGTCGGCCGAGGGCTTGAGCGGGTTGGGCTCGCGCTTGGGGGCCAGGGTGACGCCGGAGCGGCTGTGGGCGAGCCGGGTGACCAGGCGCATCATCACCGGGACGCCGAAGCGCTCGGAGACGTCGTAGGCCTCGCGGGTCATCTCGTAGGCCTGCTGCCCGTCGGCGGGCTCGAAGCAGGGGAGGAGCGCGAAGTTCGCGTAGACGCGGCTGTCCTGCTCGTTCTGCGAGCTGTGCATGCCCGGGTCGTCGGCGGAGACGACCACGAAGCCGCCGTCGATGCCGGTGACCGCGGAGTTCATGAACGGGTCGGCGGCGACGTTGAGGCCGACGTGCTTGAAGGACACGAGCGCGCGCCGTCCGGCGTAGCTCATGCCCAGCGCCTCCTCGTAGGCGACCTTCTCGTTGGCGCTCCAGTTGTGGTGCACCCCGCCCTGGGAGACCGGCGGGCCGCCCGCGGTCTCCTTCTCGATGAACTCGAGGATCTCGGTGGCCGGGGTGCCGGGGTAGCTGAAGGCGCCGGAGAGTCCAGCGTGGATGGCGCCGAGGGCAACCGCCTCGTCGCCGAGCAAAGGCCTGCGTTCCATGGTGCGAAGCCTCCGATGTGGGCGCGGACGGGAGCCCGCGCGTGTGGTCCTGCGACACCAGAAGAAGAAGAGGGACCTTGTACCAGACCCGCGCGGCCGGGGCGACCACGGCGCGGCCCGAAAACGAGCGCCCCCGTCGCGGTGGCGACGGGGGCGCAGGAGCCTGCCTGGGACCCGGGTTCAGCCGCGCCGGCGGCGCCGCAGTCCGGCGAGGCCGAGGAGGGCGAGCGCCCCGAGGTCGGCGCCGGGCGCCGCGCCGCAGCCGCAGCCCTTCGGCTCCACCGGAGTGCCCGCATCCGCCGTCGCGGCGTCGCGTCGGGTGGAGGCGTCGCGCCCGGGCTCCTCTTCCTCGGCGGCGTCGGGCGGGACCGAGGTGCTCGCATCGCGCACCTGGACGAACGCGTCGGGCGCGGGCTGCGAGGCCGCGTCGGGGC
>CAZAIE010000553.1:0-3967 GCA_964485035.1 uncultured Myxococcaceae bacterium
AGAGGGAGAGGCTGCGGACGTCGGGGCGCATGCCCGTCGTCGACCCCGCGCCGCCGACCCCCATGGAGGTCCCGGCGGTGCCCGAGCCGGCGGTCCCCGAGACCCCGCCGGAGGGACAGCTGGTCTGCGTGGCCAACTCGGAGCCCCGGGCGGCCGAGGCGGTTCGCGAGTTCATCTTCGCCTCGCCGCGGGTGGTGCTCCTGCTCGAGGCCAAGGGGCCGACCCCCGAGCGGCGGCCTCCGCTCACGCACGTCATCAACGCGACGGTGGGCTACATCGACATCGTGGTGCTCAGCGAGGAGGGCGGCGGCGGCTGGCGGGACCCCATGGGCGACTTGTGCAAGGAGATCGCCCCCGACACCTACAACGCCAAGGCCTGCTACCTGTTCATCGAGCACGGCACGCTCACCCACGTGATCAAGAAGGACCTGTGGAACCCGCTGCTCGACGCCGAGCGCATCACCGACTGGGTCGCGGACCGGTTCCCGGGCGCGCAGCGGTACAAGCGCCCCAAGGAGCCTTGACGCGGGCCTGGCCCGACTCCTCACCCACGCAGCATCTTCACCACCAGGAGCACGTCCGATGGCCCTCTCCACCGAGATCTCCCGCTTCCTCCGCGAGGAGGCGCTGCGCCGGTTCCTCGCCTACGTCCAGGTGCACACCACCTCCGACGAGGACAGCGGCAAGCACCCCTCGCACCCGCGGCAGTTCGACTTGGCGAAGCAGCTGAAGACCGAGCTGCAGGAGCTGGGGCTCACCCAGGTCGAGGTGGACGACTTCTGCTACGTCTACGCGACGCTGCCCGCGACCGCCGGCGCCCAGGGCCACACGCCGGTGAGCTTCATCGCGCACCTGGACACCTCGCCCGCGGTGAGCGGCGAGGGCGTGAAGCCCCTGCTGCGCGAGAACTACGACGGGAGCGTCCTGCGCTTCCCCGAGGACCCGGACCTCACGCTCGACCCGGCGGACTGCCCGGCGCTCTCGACGCACGTGGGCGACACGCTGATCACCTCGTCGGGCCGGACCCTGCTGGGCGCGGACGACAAGGCGGGCATCGCGGAGATCATGGCGGCGCTGGCGGCGTTCAAGCGCTTCCCGCAGCTTGCGCACCCCGAGCTGCGCATCTGCTTCACGCCCGACGAGGAGATCGGCGCGGGGACCGCGAAGATCCGCCTGGAGAAGCTGGGCAAGGTCGCCTACACGGTCGACGGCGGCATCCAGGGCGAGCTCGAGGACGAGTGCTTCGACGCCAACTCCGCGAAGCTCAGGTTCACCGGCCTCTCGGTCCACCCGGGGATGGCCAAGAACAAGATGCTCAACGCGGCGGCGCTGGCGGCGCGCTTCGTCTCGCTGCTGCCGGAGTGGGCCACCCCCGAGCACACCGAGCTGCGCGAGGGCTTCTTCCACCTCACCCGCATGAGCGGCAACGAGAGCGAGGCCGAGCTGCAGTTCATCCTGCGCGACTTCTCGCGGCCGGCGAACGCGGAGAAGGTGGTGCTCCTGGAGCGGCTGCGCGACTTCATGCTCGCCCGCCACCCGGGGCTGCGCATCGCGCTGGAGGTGAAGGAGCAGTACCACAACATGAAGGAGCCGATGGACAAGCGCCCCGAGGTGGTCGAGACGGCGCGCCGGGCCATCGAGCTCGCGGGCATCCCGCTGCACCGCAACGCCATCCGCGGCGGGACCGACGGGGCCAAGCTCTCGTTCATGGGCGTGCCCACCCCCAACCTCTTCGCCGGCGGCGTGCTGTTCCACTCGAAGAAGGAGTGGATCGGCGTGTCCTCGCTGGAGAAGGCGGCCGAGGTCCTGGTGCACCTCTCGCAGCTCTGGGCCGAGGCGAAGTAGCCCCCCGTCCCGTCCTCACCGCGCTGGCGGAGCCTCCGCCAGCGCCCGCAGCGACAGCCCCCGGGGGAACAGATGGCCAACGCGAAGAACGAGGTCGGCTCCACGCTCATCGGCATGCAGGTGATCGAAGAGGAGGCGCCGGTCGAGGAGCAGGAGCAGCCGGTGCAGCACCAGCCGGTGAAGCACGCGCCGAAGATGGCGGCCGTGACCCGCCCGCGCAGCGCCGACGAGCCGGCGTTCCTCCCCGAGCCGCCGCGCAACATCGCCGGCACGGGGCTCACCGCGTCGTGGCTGGAGGGACTGGTCCTCAAGCACCTCTTCCAGGCCGGGGACCTCAGGGGCGGGGACATCGCCGCCCGCACCTGTCTGCCCGCGGTCATCGTCGAGGAGGTGATGGAGCGGCTGCGGCGCAACCGGCTGGTCGACCTCAAGGGCTCGGGCGGCACCGGCCTCGGCCGCAGCCAGATCATCTTCTCGCTCACCGAGGCGGGGAAGCAGGTCTGTGACCTGCAGCTCGCGCGCGACCGCTACATCGGCCCCGCGCCGGTGCCGTTCAAGTACTACACGCAGGCGGTGGCCGCGCAGACCATCCGCGGGGCGCAGTTGCAGCGCTCGGACCTCGCGCCCAACTTCTCCGACCTGGTGCTGGACGACGGCGTGTTCGACGCCATCGGACCGGCGATGAACAGCGGCAAGGCGCTCTTCTTCTACGGCGCCCCGGGCAATGGCAAGACCGCGGTCTGCCAGCGCATGACCAACTGCTTCGGCGGGGACGTGTTCATCCCCCACGCGATCATCGTCGACGACTTCGTGATCAAGGTCTTCGACGAGACGCTGCACAAGCCGGCGCCGCGCAAGGAGGGGGCCGCGCCGCTCGACGAGCGCTGGGTGCGCTGCCGCCGGCCGATGGTGGTGGTGGGCGGCGAGCTGACCCTGGGCGACCTGGACCTGAACTACTCGAGCGACGTGAAGTTCTACGAGGCGCCGTTCCAGCTCAAGGCCAACTGCGGGATGCTGCTCATCGACGACTTCGGCCGGCAGAAGGTCTCGCCCAAGGACCTGCTCAACCGGTGGATCGTCCCGCTGGAGAGCGAGTTCGACTTCCTCACCATGCACACGGGCAAGAAGCTGCAGGTGCCCTTCGACGTGTTCGTGGTCTTCTCCACCAACCTCGACCCCGCCCAGCTGGTGGACGCCGCCTTCCTGCGGCGCGTGCGCTACAAGCTCGAGGTGCGGCGCCCGGACGCGAGGCAGTTCGCGGCCATCTTCGAGGCCGAGTGCAAGAAGAAGGGCGTGCGCTGGGACCCGCACAAGGTGGACTACCTCATCGCCAAGCACTACGTGGCGAACAAGCGGCCCTTCAACGCCTGCGAGCCGCGCGACCTCTTGGGGCAGGTCATCGACCTGTGCGCCTACCGCGGGCTCGAGCCGCACCTGTCCGAGGAGATCCTCGACCGCGTGGTGGCGAACTACTTCGTACGCTTCGGCTGAAACCGGGAGGGCACCATGGCGACGCTGGACGAGCTGTGCCAGGACGAGTGGGTCACCACGCAGGGCGAGCGGAGCATCCGCCTGCGCTTCCGCAAGGACGGCTCCGGCTTCTACGAGCGCAAGGAGACCGGGAAGCCGGTGGTCGTCGAGAAGCTGCTCTTCAAGGTGGAGGGCAACCTGAAGATCAAGCTCGCGCGGGCGCGGTCCTGGACCGAGGTGCAGGCCACGGTGCGCGCAGGCAGCGTCCCCGCGGACGCGCGCCTGGGCCAGCACGAGCTGGTCCTCTCCCACGACCCGTACGTGGTGGCCATCGAGGACCAGCAGAGCGGTGAGCTGCACCTCGTGACCGACGAGGGCGCGAGCCTCCCCAGCGCCTGAGGAGGCCGGGAGACGCCGGCTACAGCACGATCGCCAGGTCCCGCTCCGCGGGGTCGAGCGCCTCGCGCCCTGCTTCGCCCACCACCACCGGGATGGCGCGGTCGTGCAGGGCGCCCTCGGCCGACAGCCGGATCGCCAGCGGCGCGACCACCCGCTCCTCGATGAGCCGCTTCAGCGGGCGCGCGCCCAGCTTGGGGTCGAACCCATGCTCGGCGAGCCACTCGCGCGAGCGCGAGTCGGCCCGGAGCTGGAG
>CAZAIE010000553.1:4067-5534 GCA_964485035.1 uncultured Myxococcaceae bacterium
GTCGCGGCCGAGCCTGCGGAACGCGAGCACGTGGTCGAGGCGGTTGAAGAACTCGGGCCGGAAGGCCTCGCGCACGCCGCGCAGGTGGTCGGCGGCGACGGTCTCGGCGCCGAACCCCGCCGGCTCGGCGTCGGTCACGCCCAGGTTGCTGGTCATCACCACCAGCGCCATGCGGAAGTCCACGGTGCGCCCCAGCGAGTCAGTGAGGCGGCCCTCGCCGAGCACGCCCAGGAGCAGGTCGAAGACCTCGGGGTGCGCCTTCTCGATCTCGTCGAGCAGCACCAGGCAGAGCGGCTGCTGGCGCACGCGCTCGGCCAGGCTGGTGATGCCCGGGCCCACCTCGAGCAGCCGGCGGGAGGAGCCCGGGAGCTGGTACTCGCTCATGTCCAGCCGGATGAGCCGGTCCTCGTGGCCGAAGAGCACGCGCGTGAGCTGCTTGGCGAGCTCGGTCTTGCCCACCCCCGTCGGCCCCACGAAGAGCAGCGCGCCCACGGGCTTGCCCGGGTCGTTGAGTCCGGCCTTGAGGCGGGCCAGCACGGCGGCGCTGGCCTCGCAGGCGGCGTCCTGTCCCACCACGCCGCGCCGGAGCATCCCCGCGAGGGTCGCCCGGTCGGCGGCCACCTCGTCCGAGACGATCTCCAGGGGGAGTCCGGAGTAGCGCGCGTAGGCCTCCGCGGCGTCGCGCGGGTACAGCGTCCGCGGCTTCGCGGGGTCGGCCTGGGAGGTGAGCCAGTCGAGGAAGCGGTAGGCCTTCCCGGGGAAGAGCGCGTCGCGCCGGAAGTTCGCGAGGAAGCCCACCAGCTGGGCCATCCCCGCGGGGTGCACCGAGACGGGCGAGCGGTGCGAGGAGAGGTACCGGGCCATCAGCTCCGGCATCCGCAGCGCCGCCGGCTCGGCCAGCCGCACCTGCACGAAGGCGTCCACCACGTCGGGCGCGCGCCGGCGGCAGCGGTCCAGCTCCTCCTCGGTGCACTCGGCGACGAGGCTCAGCGCCCCGCCCCGCGCCTCGCGGACCAGCAGGTCGGCGATGGAGGCGCCGTCGGGCTGCGGGGCGATGAGCGCGGGCAGCCGGTCGACGAAGAGCAGGTCGCCCTCGTGCCCCAGCTCCTCCGCGATGGCGAGGCACCGCTCCTGCCACATGCCCAGGTAGACCATCCCCGCGATGATCCGGTCGGCGGAGGTCTTCCACAGGCGCGGGACGTGCTCGCCCTCCTTCGCCTCCCTTCGGCGCACCGTGAGGTGCTGGGCGAGGTGGAGCAGCCAGGTGCTCTTGCCCACTCCGGGGCCGCCCACCAGCAACAGCGAGGGGGGCGGGCGGCGCTTGAGCAACGGCGCCACCCAGTGGTCGGCGAGGGGCGTGTCCAGCGGGACCAGCGGCGGCAGCCGGCCACGCGCGGCGCGCTCGGTGAGGTCCTCGGCGACGGACTCGAGCGTGGGCATGGGGTCGCGCGGCGGGGCGGCGGGGGC
>CAZAIE010000554.1:0-4642 GCA_964485035.1 uncultured Myxococcaceae bacterium
GCTCAGGCCTCCGGAGGCAGCGTCGCCGCGAGGGCGAGCAGCGCGTCCGAGAGCGCCTTGGCGCTGGGGAACCGGGCCGCAGGCGTCTTCTCCAGACACCGCATGATCGTCTGCACCACCGGCTCGGGAATGCCCGGGCGGAGCTGGCGCGGGTCCGGGGGCGCGGAGTTCACGTGGTGGTAGAGCGCGCCGTTGGGGTCGAAGGGCGGCACGCCGGTGAGGCACTCGAAGAGCACCACCCCCAGCGCGTAGGTGTCGGTGAAGCCGCCGATGACCTCGCCCTTGATCTGCTCGGGGGCCATGTAGACGGGCGTGCCGATGACCGTGGCGCGCCGGTCGCCGGTCTCGGCCACCACGTGCGCGACCCCGAAGTCCATGAGCTTGGCCGACCCGTCCGGCGCGACGAGGATGTTCTCCGGCTTCACGTCGCGGTGGATGATCTTCCGGTTGTGGGCGCAGTCGAGCGCGGAGGCGACCCCGGCGGTGAGGCCCAGGGCGTCGCGCATGCGCAAGGGGCCCGACTGCAGCCGGGTGCGCAGGTCGTCGCCCTCGACCAGCTCCATCACCAGGTAGGGAGAGCTGCCCTCGAGGCCGGCGTCGAAGAGGGTGACGATGTTCGGGTGGATGAGCTGGGCGACCGCCCGCGCCTCGCGCAGGAAGTACTCGCGGATGCGGGGGTCGGCGCCGGCGCTCTTCTCCAGGACCTTGATGGCCACGGTGCGGCCGAGCTGGGAGTCGAGGGCGCGGTAGACGACGCCCATGGCGCCGCGGCCCAGCTCCCGCTCGACGACGTAGCGGGGAGGCACGCCGCGCCGGCCGGAGGTGTCCTGCCGCTCGGACGGGAGCGCGGAGTCACCGCCCCACTCTGGAGGCATGGTGGCCGAGGGCTGCGCGGTGGCGTTTCCGCCGGCCTCCTGCATCAGCGGGATGGCCCCAGAGGCCCCGCCCAGCCGCGCCTTGAGCAGCTTGATGCGGAAGGCCGCGTCCCGGTAGTTCGGGTCCTCGACCGAGAGCTCCTCGAGGGTGGTGATGCCCTCGCGCAGGCGCCCCATCGACTCGAACGCCCGGGCGAGGCCGTAGAGCACGTCCACCCGGCGGATGCCGCGGGGCGGGCCGTCGAGCAGCGCCGCGAAGTGCTGCGCCGCCGCCTCGTGGTCCTGCATGGCCATGCAGGCGCGGGCGAGCAGGAAGCGCCCCATCGCCGAGGGCGCCTTCATGTGGGTCATCACCGCGCGGGCCTCCTGCGGCTGGCCCATGTCCAGCCAGGCCTGCGCAGCGCCCTCGTAGTCGCCCTTGGACTCCAGCAGCCGGGCCTTCTGCGAGAGGTCGCCCGACTCGGCCAGGAGCACCGCGGCGCGATGGTCCTCGCCGCGCGACTGGAGCAGGGCGGCGGCATCGCGCTGGCGGCCGCGCTTGCAGAGCAGCTCCACCGCCGCGTCGAGCTCGTTCGCCGCGAGGTAGGTCTTCACCGCCGCGTCGACCTCGCCGGCGCTGGCGAGGATCTCGGCGGCCGCGGTCTTCGACCCCGCGCGCAGATGGACCTCGGCCGCGGCGCGGTGCTCGCGGGCGTCGAGGAGCAGGCGCACTGCGCCGATGGTGTCCCCGGCCTTCTCCAGCATCACCGCGGACTGCTTCACGTCTCCGGCCAGGCCCAGTGCCCGCGCTGCGCCCTTGAAGTCGCCCACCTGCTGGAAGAGCTGTGCGGCCTCGCGGTGCTTGCCGTGCCACTGCAGGAGCTGGGCAGCCGCGGCTGGGTTCTTCGCGCCCACCAGCAGCTTCACTCCGCCCTCGATGTCGCCGCCCACCGCCAGGGCCTCGGCGGCGCCCGGCAGGTCGTTCACCCCCCGCAGGAGCTCCGCGGCGCGGGAGGAGAGGGCGCGCTTCTTCTCGGCGTCGGTCTCGCGGCGGGCGGCCTCCGCGTGGGCGGCCGCCGCAGCGCGGACCTCGCCGAGCTTCTCGTAGATGGCCGCGGCCTCCAGCGGCTTGCCCTGGGCGGCGAGGGTCCGGGCCTCCTGGAGTCTCGAGGCGCGGGCCTCCTCGGCGTTGCCCGCCTGCTCGAAGAGCGAAGCGGTGAGGGAGGCGAGGCCTGCGTTCCGGGCGATGCCGGCCAGCGTCGAGGCGCGGGCGCGGTCCGTGAGCGCGCCGCCTTCGCCGAGGAGCGCGGCGCCCGCCTCGATCTCCTCTGGCCGGCCGCCGCGAAGGACCTCGATGGCCGCGTCGTAGTCCTTGAGCGCGAGCTGGATCTCCGCGGCGCGCAGCCGCTCGCCGCCCTCGCGGTAGAGCGCCGCAGCCCTGGCCCGATCGCCCGCCTCTTCGAAGAGCTTGGCTGCCCCGAGCAGGTCTCCCCACTCCAGCCTCGTCTGTGCCTTCTTCCGGCGGGTGCGCGTCCGCAGGGCAAACCCAACGACCACACCGAGCAGGGCGAGGACCCCCAGGGCGCCAGCGGCGATCAGGAACTGCACGGGCACAGTCGTTCCTTCGATGCCGGCAGGGCCACCGGCGAACGGGAGAACCAAGACAGCATCCGGGTTCTACACGCACTGCGGAGGCGACGCAACCCTCTGTTCTCGAACGGAAAACACGAGGGGACCCGGTGGCTGGACCGGGTCCCCTCAATGCCTTCAGGGCGTCGCGCTAGACGCGGCGGGCAGTCGAGAAGTCGAGCAGCTCGACGCTGTTCTTCCACATCGAGAAGCGCGCGGAGTTGCGGTAGCCCTCGGCGTCGCCGCCCACCTGGAACGGAACTTTGCGGTCGACCTGGATCTCCACGTCCTCGATGAGGAAGTCGTGGAGGCCCTCTGGGAACCAGGTGCCGTTCCACAGGCCGGGGTAGATGTTGGGGATGATCTTGGTGATCGGCAGGTTGGCGATGCGCAGCTGCATCATCCCGCGGCGCAGGCCGGCGAAGGGGAAGAGCTTGAAGTTGAAGCCGTAGCAGGGGACCGTGCCGGCCGCCGCGATGAGGGCGGGGCCGCTGTAGAGCACGGCACCAGGCGCGAACGCGTTGCCGATGGGCTTGCCGTCGGGGCCGACCTTGTAGGCCACGCCGCGGGTCTTGACCTCGAGGTTCGGCATCTCGCGGCCCAGGTAGGCAGGCACCGAGCGGCCAGCGATGGCCATCGCGTAGCCCAGCCCGCCGGCGAAGAGCTTGCCGAGCGGCTTTTTGGCGGTCGCGTGCTTGAGCTCGACGTAGTGGTTGAGGACGCCAGCGTCGATGCCGATGCCGGCGAAGGGCGCCCGCTTGCCCTCGGAGTGGAGCAGCTCGAGCTTGACCACGCCGGGGACCTCGTTCGCCCGGGCGCGCAGGACGTCGTCGAGGATGCCGTCGCCGCTGCCGGAGCTGGCTCCGGAGAGGTTGGCGAGCGAGTTGCCCGTGCCCAGCTTGAGGACGCCGAAGCGCGGCAGGCGCACCACCGCGAACGGGTTCGCCGCTCGGCGCCGATCGACTACGTTGCAGATCTCGTTCAGGAAGCCGCAGAAGGTCCCGTCCCCGCCGCCCGTGAAGACCGTGTGGTACCGCCGGTCGACGACCTTCTCGGCCACCGCCCGCGCCTCCTCGAAGCTGTGCGTGTAGAAGAGGTCCTCTTCAGGCACGACGTGGGAGAGGGCGTGGCGGACCTTCTCGCCCACGCGCTTGGCGTTGGCGTTGAGGAGCACTGCCACCTTCGGCTCCACGGGTGCCACGGCGACCGGCGAGAGCCCTTCGTTCTCGGAGCGGATGGGGTGCACGTACATGGACGCCTCCTCGGTCGACTGCGCCTGCTCTTTGTGCACGGCTGGTGCCAGGATGACGCGGTGAGTTAGAAAAATGAAAAGCCCAATGGATACGAATTGATAACGACTTTCGCTACAGTCTCCTACACTGGCGCTGAGAAGCTGGAAGCGGCACGCGGAGGTGGCGGGGTGCGAAGGGGCTTACGCGGTTTCCGCCGTGTTCAGCCTGGCTGGAATCCCCGAGCGAGGGCAAAAAAGCCTAGGCGGCAAGAGGCGTTGCAGCGCTCGGCGTGGTTTGACAAGGCGGGGTAGGTGGTTAGGTTACCGGCAACTTTGAGGGTTCCGGAAAAATCCTCAACAAAACCAGGAGGATTCAGGTGGGAAAGATCATTGGCATCGACCTGGGCACGACCAACTCCGTCGTGGCCGTGATGGAGGGGAAGGAACCGGTGGTCATCACCAACGAGGAGGGCTCGCGCCTGACTCCTTCGGTGGTGAGCTTCGGCAAGGACGGGGAGCGGGTGGTCGGCCAGGTCGCCAAGCGCCAGGCCATCCTGAACCCCGAGCGCACGGTCTACTCCATCAAGCGGTTCATGGGCCGTCGCTTCGAGGAGGTCGGCGAGGAGAGTCGTTTCGTCCCCTACAAGGTGGTGAAGGGCCCCAGCGGCGATGCCCGCGTGGAGATCGACGCGAAGCAGGTCAGCGCCCCCGAGATCAGCGCGCAGGTGCTGCTCAAGCTCAAGCGGGCCGCCGAGAACTACCTGGGTGGCAAGGTCACCGAGGCGGTCATCACCGTCCCGGCGTACTTCAACGACGCCCAGCGCCAGGCCACCAAGGACGCCGGTGAGATCGCAGGCTTGAACGTCCGCCGCATCGTCAACGAGCCCACCGCTGCCGCGCTCGCCTATGGCCTCGACAAGAAGAAGAA
>CAZAIE010000554.1:4652-5533 GCA_964485035.1 uncultured Myxococcaceae bacterium
GAACGAGAAGATCGCCGTGTTCGACTTCGGCGGCGGCACGTTCGACATCTCGGTCCTCGAGGTGGGCGAGAACGTGGTCGAGGTCATCGCCACCAACGGCGACACGCACCTCGGCGGCGACAACATGGACCAGCGGGTCATGGAGTGGCTGATCGCCGAGTTCAAGAAGGACACCGGCATCGACGTCTCCAAGGACAAGATGGTGCTGCAGCGCCTCAAGGAGGCCGCGGAGAAGGCGAAGATCGAGCTCTCGCAGATGGCCGAGACCGAGATCAACCTGCCGTTCCTCACCGCCGACCAGACCGGCCCCAAGCACCTCAACGTCAAGCTCACCCGGGCCAAGTTCGAGGTGATGTGCGACGACCTGTTCACCCGCGCCTTCGACCCGACCAAGAAGTGCCTCGCCGACGCCAAGATGTCCCCCAAGGACATCGACGAGGTGGTGCTGGTGGGCGGCTCGACCCGCGTCCCGCGCATCGCCCAGATGGTGAAGGACTTCTTCGGCAAGGAGCCGAACCGCACGGTCAACCCCGACGAGGTGGTGGCCATCGGCGCCGCGGTGCAGGCCGGCGTGCTCTCGGGCGAGGTGAAGGACATCCTGCTCCTCGACGTCACCCCGCTCTCGCTGGGCGTGGAGACGCTGGGTGGCGTGATGACCCGGCTCATCGACCGCAACACCACCATCCCCACCCGCAAGTCGGAGGTCTTCTCCACCGCCGCGGACGGCCAGCAGACCGTGGAGATCAACGTGCTGCAGGGCGAGCGCGAGTTCGCGAAGGACAACCGCAGCCTGGGCCAGTTCCACCTGGACGGCATCCCCCCCGCCCCGCGCGGCATGCCGCAGATCGAGGTCACCTTCGACATCGACGCCAACGGCATCC
>CAZAIE010000555.1:0-5532 GCA_964485035.1 uncultured Myxococcaceae bacterium
GGATTACCAGGGGTTACGCGGGGCTCTCAAGCGGCTCGAACGAACTCTGGTGCACACCCCTCCCGCGAGGGCTTTCACGGTCGCTTGAGACCGCCAGGTATTGGATTCCAGGCGCTTCATGGCTTTCTCGGGATGCCTCGGGATTGCGTCAACGACGGTGAAACAGCTGGACAAACGAAGAGGCCGGGGTCCTTTCGGAGCCCGGCCTCTTGGGAACCATGCAAAAGCGTTCACTCAAGAGCCGGGCGGGCGACCTTCGCTCACGAAGGAGCGCAGCGCGGAGGACGGAAGGCGCACGTCATTGGCGACGTCCTTCGCCCCGTTCAACCATCCATTTTGCCGCGTCGTGGTCATTTGCGCCTCAGAACGAAAAAGAATGTACGTGGATTTCTCGCAAAAATCAAGGTGCGGGCCAATTCCCGCGCATTCGCGGTGCGTTCCGATCTGCGCGCCGCTCGGCGGGCCATCCCCGAGGTCTGAGGCTCGACTCCTCCCCGCGAGAGGGGGGGCGGTCGCCCCGAGAGTGTCCAATTCTCCCCATCGTTTCCGGTGCTTCGGCCACTCCGGCGGGTCTTCCGCCAGCGTTGACAGCCCCCGGGCGGGAAGACTAGGTTCCGCGCCCACGATGAGCCCATTTGAAGCAGAAGTCTTCGAGAAGCTCCGCCGCCGGTTGAACCTGATGCACATCGACCCGGCGACGGTCACGTCCGACACCGTCCTCTTCACCGAGGGCCTGGGGCTCGACTCGCTCGACGCCCTGGAGATCGTCGTCCTCGTCGAGCAGGACTACGGCATCGTCATTGCGGTGGCCGAGCGCACCCGGGCCGTCTTCGGCACCCTGGGCAACCTCGCGGGCTTCATCGAGAAGAACCGGAACCGCGACAAGAAGGCATGATCGTCCGGGACCGCCCAGAGGCCTTTGACGGGCACTGGAAGCTCGTCCTCTTCGACGTCGACGCGGCCGGGGGGCTCACCAGCGGCCTGACCGAACCGATCACCCATGGCGACGTGCACCTCTACTACGTGCAGCGCCACAAGGAGCTTCTTCGGCTCAAGGCCGAGGTCGAGGCCGGCAAGATCAGCCCGCTCGCGCTCTTCCTTGACCTCAACCGGATGAATGTGGTCGACCTCGCGGCGCGGTCCGGTGTCAGTCGCAGCACGGTGCAGAAGCACCTCACGCCCAAGGGCTTCGACGGCGCCACCGTCGCCCAGCTGCGCGCCTATGCCCGGGTCTTCGACCTCGCCGTCGCCGACTTCTTCTCGTTCCTGCACCTGCCCGATGGCCTGGAGGCCTCGAGCCGCGACTTCCAGGGACACCTCGTCCAGGTCACCGACGTGAAGGCCAAGGGGGCCTAGGCCGTGGCCATGAAGAGCGTCCCGGGCTTCGAGCATCGCATCGCCGTGCACTGCGAGAGCGGGAGCCTGCAGAACCTCTTGCGACACGCCGGCGTCACCGTCTCCGAGCCGATGATCTTCGGCATCGGCTCGGGCGCGCTCTTCTACTACCTGTGGTGGGCCCGTGGCCCGGCGAAGCTGCCGCTCATCGGTGTGCGCAATCCCCCCGGCGACATCTGGCGCAACGTGCGCAAGCTCTGTGGCGTGGACCTGTTCACCGGGAAGCTGCCCAGCGTCGAGGCCGCGCTCGCGAAGGCCAACGAGCTGATCGACGCGGGCATCCCCTGCACCGCCACCGTGGACATGTTCCGGATGCGGTACCTCCCCGGGTTCCTGCGGGTCCACGCGCCGTTCCACTTCGTCATTCTCATCGGGCGCGACGGCGACGAGTACCTCGTCTCCGACCCGTACATGGAGAAGCTCGCGACGCTGTCGCGCGAGGACCTGGCCACCGGCTGGGAGCCGCGCGCCCCCATGGCCCAGGACAACCTGCTCTGCTACCTCGAGCGGGCCCCCAAGGACGTGGACTGGAAGGGCGCGGCGCTGGCCGCCATTCGCCGCACCTGCAAGGACATGCTGCCTCCGCCGGGCATCCGGCAGCTCCTCTGGTTCGTGGGGCTGCAGGGGATGCGCACCTACGCCCGCAAGATCCGCCAGTGGCCCGAGGTGCTGCGCGGTGTCGCCCTGCGCGAGGCGATGATCTTCAGCGCCATCTCCTCCGAGGACCAGGGCACGGGGGGCGCGTCGTTCCGCCTCGTCTACGCCGCGTTCCTCGACGAGGTCGCGGGGCTCACCGGGTCGGAGGGGCTCCGGGAGATCGGCCAGCGCTTCGCGGCGCATGGGCAGGAGTGGCGCAGCGAGATGCGCAAGCTCATCGTCCTCGCGAAGACGGTGCCCAACGACGACGCCGAGTACGAGGGCTGGTACGCGAAGAACGCCGGGGCGCTCGCCGACGGCCTCGCCCAGACATCCGCAGCGATGAGCCACTTCGCCGACGTCGAGCAGGCGCTGTTCACCGACCTCGGTCGCGTGGTCTCGCAGATCAAGTGACGGACCAGGGGGCGGGATGCCTGTCGGCTTCGACTTCTTCGAGCGCCTCTTCCTCCAGCGGCTCAACAAGGGCCCGGCGCCGATGCTGGACCTGGTCGCGATGCTGGGCTTCAAGGCGACGCGGGCCGCGCTCGAGGTGGGCCTCTTCGAGGCCTTGGCCGACGCGTCGCTCACGCTCCCGGAGCTGGCGACGAAGGCGGGGGCGAGCGAGCGCGGGCTGAGGTTCCTCCTCGAGGCCATCGAGCCGCTGGGGTACGTCGCCCGCGAGGGTGAGCGCTGGCGCAACACGCCGATGACCGAGCGCTGGCTGCTCCGCCGCTCGCCGGAGTGCCTCGCCGACCTCTTCTCCATGTTCGAGGACATGGCCGCGCGCTGGGACTCGCTGGGCGCGGCGGTGAAGACCGGCCAGACCGCCCTCGACGTGGGCGAGTGGCTCGCGCAGCGTCCGGACGGCTACCGGAACTACCACGCGGGCCTGCGGGCGGTGGCGCGGCTGCTGGCCGACGAGATCGCCGCGAAGGTCCCCATCGCCCCCAGCGCGCGCCGCCTGCTCGACCTGGGCGGCTCGCACGCGCTGTACAGCGTGCGCCTCTGCCAGTCCCACCCGGAGCTGCGGGCGACGGTCTTCGATCTTGAGTCGGCGCGGGCCTCGGCGGAGGAGACCATCCGCGAGCACTCGCTGGGCGAGCACGTCACCTTCCAGCCCGGTGACTTCCTTCGCGATCCGGTGGGTGAGGGCTGGGACGTGGTGTTGCTCTTCGCCGTCGCGCGCACGCTCGCTGCAGCGCCGGTGAAGGCGCTGCTCGCGCGGATCTGCGCGGCCACGGCCCCTGGAGGGACCCTGGTCCTCATGGATCAGCTCGCGGAGCGCCTGCCCTCGCCGTTCATGCGCGCCAACGCCAAGCTCATCAGCCTGGAGCTGCTCAACTCGTCTCCGGGCGAGTTGCACACCAAGGACCAGCTTCAGGCCTGGGCGCTCGAGGCGGGGTTCGCTTCGGTGCGCTACTTCGACCTGCGCCGCTCGGGCGGGCAGGGTGTCATCGTCGCCTCGAAGGCCTGAGGCCCGGGGAGTCACATGGCCGTCCCGCTCTTGGAACTCGTGCCCCACCGGCCGCCCATGCTGCTGCTCGAGCAGCTCGAGCACTTCGAGCCGGGGCGCGCGACGGTGACCGGGAGGGTGCGCGAGGACTGTCCCTTCCTCCTCCCCGACGGCTCGCTCGACCCGCTCGCGTGCATCGAGCTGCTCGCGCAGGGCGCCGCGGCGATGAAGGGCGCGGAGGGCAGGGCGTCCGGCGAGCCGATGCGCAGCGGCATGCTGGTGGGCGCGCGTGACTTCGTCTTCGAGACAGCGTTGCAGCAGGGGGAACCGATCCGCGTGGAGGTCGTGAAGGGACCCGGCCACGACCCGCTCAACGTCGCTTCCGGAGAGATCTGGTCGGGCGACCGGCGCATCGCCACGGGCGAGCTGCGCGTGTTCCTCGGGGGTCCGGCAGCAGCGCCTGCAGCGGAGGCCCGTGAGGCCGCGCGGGGATCGATCCATCCGCTCCTTCCGCGTTGGGGCACCCGGACCTCGACCGACCGCGCGACCTTCGTCGTCGAGGCGGGGTTCCCGGCCTTCGTCGGCCACTTCCCCGGCCAGCCAGTCCTTCCCGCGGTGGCGAGCGCCATGTGCGGGCTCGAGACCCTGCGTGGCGTCGTGGAGGGGCTCGTGCTCAAGGCGGTGCCGTACGCGAAGTTCGCGCGGCCGGTCACTCCCGGGGAGTCCGTCGAGGTGGAGTGCCGACGGCGGGACGACGGGGCCTTCGGCGTCACGGTGCGTTCGGGCGCGGCAGTGGTCGCCGACCTGGTGATGCAGGTGGAAGGAGCGCAGCGATGAGCCTCGAGGTCGCGATCGTCGGGGATGGCGTGGTCTCTGCGCTCGGGCTGGGCGTCCAGGAGAACCTCGCGGGGCTCTACGCAGGGCGGGTCCAGCCTCCGGGCCTCGGTCTCCTTACCACCGACCTGCCGGACCCGCCGCCGGTCTTCGCTGTCACGGCACCGCTCGACGGGGTTGCGGCACGCGATGGGCGACCGCTCTCGCGCACTGCCCAGCTCGCGCTCGTCGCGCTGCGCGAGGCCATCGCCGGACTCCCGTCGGTCCCCGCCGAGCGCGTCGGGGTGGTGATGGGCACGACCGTGGGCTGCACCTTCAACGACGAGGACTACTACCGGGCGTTTCGCACGGGAGCGCTGGCCGGGCCTCCTCCCTCCGAGCGCGAGCCGTTCGCGCGGTACCTGGGGAGCGAGCTGGCCACGGTGGTCTCTGAGGAGCTCGGCGCGCTCGGCCCGCGGCTGACGGTGGTGAACGCGTGCGCCTCGGGGACGGACGCGGTCGGCATCGGCGCGCGCTGGCTCGCGAGCGGGCGGTGCGACCGGGTGATCGCCGGGGGCGCCGACGCGCTCTCGCGCTTCCCGTACCTGGGCTTCAAGGCGATGAACATGTCCCCGGTCCGGTGCCGCCCATTCGACCGTGAGCGCCAGGGCCTGAACCTGGGCGAGGGCGCCGCGGTGCTGGTGCTGGAGCGGCTGTCCGACGCGCGGCGGAGGGGCGCGCGCTGCCTGGGCGTGGTGGCTGGCTACGGCAGCGCCGCGGACGCGCACCACCCGACGGCACCGCATCCCGAGGGACGCGGGCTCAAGCGGGCGATCGGGCTCGCGCTGGAAGAGGCGGGCCTCACTCCCCGCGACATCGGCCTGGTGAACGCGCACGGCACGGGGACGCTCGAGAACGACAAGGTCGAGGGCCAGGTCCTCGCGGCGCTTCTTCCCGCGGGTGTGCCGGTCATGTCCACGAAGGGCATGACGGGACACACGCTCGGTGCCGCCGGGGCGATCGAGGCGGTCTTCGCCGCGCGCAACCTGCTCGATGGCCGCGTGCCTTCCAGCGCCGGCTGCGAAACCCCGGATCCTGCGTGCGGCCTGGAACCGCTCAGGGAGTGTCGGTCGATTGCCGCGAACGCGGCGCTCTCGGACTCGCTCGCGTTCGGCGGGGCGAACGCCGTGCTGGTGCTGACGAAGGGAGACGCCTGATGCGGCGCGCTGCGATTC
>CAZAIE010000556.1:0-5526 GCA_964485035.1 uncultured Myxococcaceae bacterium
CCTGGGAGCCGCTGTTCTTCGCCACGTCCTGGCCGGTGAGCGTGATTTCGCTGGGCAGGTAGCCCTCCCGCGCGAACTGGATGCGGTGGCTCGCCTGGGGGTGCGCCGCCCGGAACACCAGCGGCGTCTCGCCACGCTCGGCTCCGTCCACGGTGACGAAGCACTTGCCCGGCATGGTCTCCAGGACCACCTCCGGCGGGGCCACCTGGTCGACCGACGTCTTGGGCGTCGCGCAGCCCAAGAGCAGGCCTGCGACGAGTGGGACCAGCAGCGTTCGGGACATGGGCACGGCCACCTCACCAGCAGGAGTTCGGGGAAAGATTCCACGGAACCGCGACTGCGTAAACGGCCGAGCGGGTCGGACCGGACCAAGGTAGCGGGAGACGAGACGGACGGAGCCTCCTTCCCGCCGTGGGGGCTCGCAAGTATCCTGTGCCGCACACGACGCCCGCCGGGCGGGGAGGAACCAGGCTCCATGGCAACCGTGAAGAGCGCTTCCAAGGCGAAGGCACCAGCGAAGAAGGCCGCGGCACGCAACCAGAAGCCTGGCCGAAAGCCTGCGGCGAGGGGCGCAGCCAAGGCCCCGAAGACGATCGACCTGGGCAACCCCAAGGACCGCGCGGTGCTGGACATCCTCGCCCTGGCGATGTCCGCGGACGGCCTGGTGTCCTACGAGGAGACCGCCCTGGTGGTGGAGCAGCTCCAGCGGATGCTGGGCCTCGAGAAGCCCTCCAAGGCGCAGGCCAACGCCATCCAGGCCATGGTCACGCGGACCGTCGCCGACATCCGCAAGCAGGGGACCGACACGGTGCTCGCCCGCTCGCTCGACCCGCTCGAGACGCCGGAGGAGCGACAGATGACCTTCGCGCTGGCGACGGCGGTGACCGTCGCCGACGGGGTGCTCGAGCCCAGCGAAGGCGACTTCCTCGCCCGCCTGCGTGCCAGCCTGGGCCTCACGGAGGGAGAGGCCCTCCGCGGCGTGGCCGGCGTCGCGGCGATGATGGTGAAGCGCTTCGCGAAGTAGCCCAGGCTTCCGACAGAACCCAGCCACGTTAGCCCCGACCCCGAGGGAACCATGAGGCACCTGACTGTCGCCGCAGTCCTGCTGTCGTGCTCCGCATCGCTCGCCGCCGCGCCCGCCAAGGCCCCGCCGCCCCCCGCGGGAAAGCCCAGCGCCGCTGCGCTGGCCCAGAAGCTGGTGACGGAGTCGGCCCGCGTCACCGAGGGCGACTACGTGCTCATCACCGGGACCTTCGAGGACCGGGAGCTGCTCGAGGACCTCGCGGTGGCGGTGAGGAAGGTGGGCGGCAACCCCCTGGTCTGGGTGGACAGCGACGCCATGCTGCGCCGCTTCTACGAGGAGGTCCCCGAGAAGTACGACGGCCAGGCGGGCGCGGTCCGGCGCAAGCTGGCCGAGAGCTTCAACGTCCGCCTGCGCATCGACCGCGGGGACAGCGCCGAGGGCACCGGCGACCTCCCCGCCGCGCGCGTGGCCACCGCCCACGAGTCCTTCGCCGCCGCGAACGCCGAGGAGAACCGGCGGGGAACCCGGCGAGTGGTGCTGGGCAACGGGCTCTTCCCCACCGAGCAGACGGCGAAGAAGTTCGGCCTCACGCTCGAGCAGCTCAGCCGCATCTTCTGGGAGGGCATCAACGTCGACAACCAGAAGCTCCTGGAGGCGGGGGAGAAGGCACGCGCGACGCTCGCCAAGGCCAAGGTCCTGGAGATCACCGCGAAGAACGGCACCTCCCTGAAGATGAGGGTCGAGGGCCGGCCGATCCTCTTCTCCGACGGCGTGATCACCCCCGAGGAGCTGAAGAAGGGCGGCCAGAACACCATCGTCTGGCTGCCCGCCGGCGAGGTGTACCTGGCCCCCGTCCCGGGCACCGCCGAGGGCACCCTGGTGATCGACCGGCAGCTCTACCAGGGCGCCGAGATCAGCGGGCTCACGCTGACCTTCAAGGCCGGCAGGCTCACGTCGATGACCGCCAAGGCCGGCCTGGAGGCGCTGAAGGCGGACTACGAGTCGGCGCCCGCGGGCAAGGACGTCTTCGGCTTCGTGGACCTGGGCATCAACCCCAACGTGAAGGTCCCTCCGGGGAGCAAACTCGTGTCCTACCTGCCTGCGGGGATGCTGATGATCGCGCTGGGCGGCAACCAGTGGGCGATGGGCGAGAACACCATCGTCTGGGCTCTGCAGATGTTCCTCCCCGAGGCGACGGTGAAGCTCGACGGGAAGCCGCTGGTCGACAAGGGAGCGCTGAAGCTCTAGCCCGCGCTCAGCCCCCCGACGGCGGCCGGGCCGCCACCAGCACCCCCGCCCCGGCCGCTGCGCGCCCGTAGAGGTAGCGGTACGCGGCGTAGGACTTGAGCACCCGCTTCACGTAGTTGCGCGTCTCCTCGATGGGGATCTCCTCGACGAACTCGTCGAGTTCCTTCGGCCCCCGCTGCACCCAGCGGCCGACGGCGCCGGCGCCCGCATTGTAGGAGGCCAGCGACAGCGCGAGGTTGCCCTTGAACTGCTTCACCAGCCGGCCCAGGTAGGTCGCCCCGAGCTGGACGTTGAAGTCGGGGTCGTGCAGCCGCTCGACGGTGACCGGCCCTCCCAGCTTGAGCCAGCCTGCGACCTCGCGCGCGGTGGGCATCATGAGCTGGCACAGCCCCACCGCCCCGGCCCAGGAGCGGACCTTCGGGTCCAGCGCGCTCTCTTCGCGGATGAGCGCCTGCACCAGGTCCGGGTCCACCCCGGCGTCGGGAGAGTGCGCCTCGATGGCCTCGCGGAAGGCCAGCGGATAGGCCACCCGCCACACCTGCGCGGTCTCCGCAGACACCGGCGCCGAGAGGTCGTTGCGCAGCTCGTTGCGGGCAATGGCGTGCGCCAGCCGGACCTCTCCGGTGCGCCCGAGCAGGGTCACCAGCAGGCGGATGCCATCCGGAGTGGGAGCTGCCCGCAGCCGCGCCCGATCGATCGCCAGGAGCTCGTCCTTCGCCAACTCCGGCAGCCCGAGCCGGAACAGCTCGACCGCCGCGGCGAGGTGGGCGTCGCCCTCGAGGACGCCCAAGGGGGCGTCCAGCCCCAGCGTCGGCTCGGCGGCGACGAGGCTGCGCGCGAGCGCCTCTGCCCGGCCAGGCGAGAACTCCCGCAGCCGGTCGAGGGCGAGCATGGCGTAGAAGCTCGCCGGGTGGGCCCGGACCAGCCGCTCCCACGCCTCGAGCGCCGCAGACACCTGCCGCCCGGCGTAGAGCGTCTGGCCGCGCCAGTAGGCCGCGCGCTCCACGCTGCCCGGGTCGCTCGCGGCGTAGTCCCGCTCCAGCCGCTCGAGGAAGCGAAGCCCACGGTCGGGACGCCCCTCCGCACGGTCGAGCCAGAAGAGCCGGAACAGCGCCTCCGCGCGGGTGTCTCCCGAGGGGTAGAGCTTCACCAGCCTCGTCAGCGCAATGCGAGCCTGGGGCCGGCGCCCCTGCCGTTCGAGCAGCTCCGCGAGGCTGAACAGCGCGTCGTCGGCGAGCGGGCTCTCGGGCTGCTCCAGGACCAGGGTCCGGTAGTAGCGGACGGCCGCCTCGGACCGAGTGAAGGTCGCCGAGGTCCCCGCCACGAACAGCGCCTTGCCCCAGAGCCCAGGCTCGCCCTCGCACTCGCGGACGGCGACCTCGAGTGCTTCCACTGCCTTGGCGTGCTGACGCAGCTTGCGCAGGCTCTTGCCCAACACGAAGCGCGCCCGACAGCGCCACGCGGGGGCCAACTTCGCAGGGGGAGCCTCCACCAGCGGAGCAACCAGGTCGACCGCAGCCTGGTTGTGGTGGGCGTCCATCTTGCCCTCCGCGTGCTGGATGAGCTGCTCGGGCGTTGGGGTCGACCCCAGCGCCTCGGCCCGCTCGCGCGCGCGCTGCGAGCGTCGGCTCGCCCCGTGCTCCGCGAAGACCCGCTGGTAGCTCGCGGCGGCTGCACGCCCCAGCCCCGCCGCCTCCTGGGCCTGGGCGACCTCGAAGAGCGCGTCGCCGCCCACGTCCCAGCCCCACGGCGGAGCCGGCCGGGCCGCGAACGGAGCCAGGACCGCCGCCGCCCCGCGGTGATCGCCCGAGCGGCGCAGCACCCCGGCCAGGGCGAACTGCGCCTCGGTGTGGAGCACCGAGGACTCCTCCACCGCATCGAAGGCGCCCGCAGCCGCGGCGAGCTCGCCCGACCGCTCCAGGGCCGTCCCCGCCAGGAATCGGCAGCGATCCGCGAGCGCGGGGTAGTCGGTCGAGAGCGCCAGGAAGAGCGGACCTGCCTCCGCCGGCCGCCCCGCCTTGAGCAGCAGCCAGCCCCGGAAGAACCGCTCGGCAGGGGTGACGCCGTCCCCCAGCAGCGAGAGAGCCTCGGTCAGCCGTCCGGCCTCGTAGGCCTCGCGGGCCCTGCGCGCCCCCTCGCGGGAGAGGCTCGAAGCGAGCGCGGGCTCGGTGAGCCTCGGCCGGGGGCCTGCCTCGACCGGGCCGAACAAGCGGGGGTGGACCAGGGACTGCGCCCTCAGCGCGGGCTCCAGCTGAGCCGGTGCCGGTGCGGGACTGGGCTCCGGCGCCTCGGCGGTGAACGCCGACGTCAGCAGCACCAGCGCACAGGCGGTGGGCACTCCCACGAGCAGCTTCCTCAAGCGCAGCATCTTCGCTGCGTTGTCATCCCGGCCCCACTCCAAGTCAAAGTTTCTGCCCTCAGGCGGCACGCCCCCTTTGGGCGTCCAGGACCTCGCGCAGCTTGCTCAGCAGCCGGTCCGGATCGAACGGCTTCTCGATGAAGGGGGTCCGGGCGTCGAGAACCCGGTGCGGGGCCAGGATGTCGTCCGTGTAGCCGGACATGAACAGCACCCGGAGGTCCGGGCGCGTCCCCGAGACCGCGTCCCACAGCGCCTTGCCGCTCATCCCGGGCATGACCACGTCGGTGAGCAGCAGGTCGATGGTCCCCGGGTGGGTCTGGCAGAGCCGCAGTCCCTCCTCACCGTCCTGCGCCACCAGGACCTCGTAGCCCTCGCGCTTGAGCAGCCGGCGAACGGAGGAGCGCACCAGGTCCTCGTCCTCGACCACGAGCACCGTCTCGGCGCCTCCCTTGGACTTGCGGGGCGTGGCCGCCGACGACGCCGGTGCGACCGCGTCGAAGCGGGGGAGGTAGAGGGTGAAGACGCTCCCCTTCCCCACCTCGGAGCGGACGGTGATGGCCCCTTCCGCCTGGGAGACGATGCCGTAGACGGTCGAGAGCCCCAAGCCGGTCCCGCGGCCCACGTCCTTGGTGGTGAAGAACGGCTCGAAGAGGTGCTTGCGCACCTCGGGGGCCATGCCGCAGCCGGTGTCCTCGATGGCCAGGGTGACATAGCGCCCGGGACGAACCCCCTCCGAGGTCTCCGAGGCCCCCGGCACGACGCTCGCCTCGCCGGTGCGCAGGGTCAGCCTCCCGCCGGAGGGCATCGCGTCGCGCGCGTTCACCGCGAGGTTCAGCACCACCTGCTCGAGCTGGCCCGGGTCGGCCCGGACGCTGCCCAGGCCCGGCTGCAGGAC
>CAZAIE010000557.1:0-5525 GCA_964485035.1 uncultured Myxococcaceae bacterium
GCCAGACTCGGCTGCCGTCGCAGCCGAGTCTGGCACCGCGCCGGGCAGCCGAGTGGTGGCGTTTCGTGCTCGGCGGAATCACAGGGTTTCTTCCGTACCTGGCACCACGCCCGCCTCCCCAGGTCCCCACTTCACATTCCGAAACACTCCCGGCCTGAATCGGCCTCCACCCTCCCCGTCCCATCTCCGACAACTGCAGCACAGACAGCAGAGAGCTCAACCCCCCGGTTCCATTGGAGGTTCCACATGTCTCGCTCCCTCGTCGCTCTGATCGCCTCGGTGATGCTGGCCGGTTGCTACATCGGGCCCATCGACGGGAACGGCGGCACCTACCGCTCGCCCCAGACCGCGCCGGTGTGTGGCGACTCCGTGTGCCAGGCCTCCGAGAGCTGCTCGACCTGCTCCACTGACTGCGGTGTCTGCGTGAGCGGCTTTGACGTGGACCTGGGCAGCGCCGCCACCCTGGCGGTCGACGGCAGCACCGTGGGCCGCCGGGACCTCGTGGGCGTTTCGTGCGGCGACGGCGGCTACGCCCCCGAGATCGCGTATCGCTGGACCGCTCCTTCGGCTGGCACCTGGCTCGTCTCGCTCTCCCGCTCCGACTTCGCCGCGGTGCTCGACGTGCGCAGCGGCACCAGCACCGGCCGCGCACTCGCCTGCCTGCAGGTCTCCGGCCTCGTGCGCTCGCTGGAGCTGAACCTGGCCGCCTACGAGTCGGTGGTGTTCGTCGTCGACGGTGCGCGCGGCGCCTCGGGCAGCTTCCGCCTGGAGATCGAGCCCCTCGGCCCCCGGTGCGGCGACCGCTCCTGCGAGCTGGGCGAGAGCTGCTCCACCTGCCCCACCGACTGCGGCAGCTGCTCCCGCTGCGGCGACGGCTTCTGCAGCGCGGGTGAGGACGCCTGGAGCTGCGCGACCGACTGCGCCCCGGCGAGCGTGTGCGGCGACTCCATCTGCGACTACGACGAGGACGGCTGGCTCTGCCCCGAGGACTGCGACGTGTGCGAGGGCTACTGCGGCGACGGCTTCTGCGGCGGCGGCGAGGACGGGTGGAGCTGCGCGTCCGACTGCCAGGCGAGCTGCGGCGACGGCTACTGCGACTGGGACGAGGACGGCTGGAGCTGCGCCACCGACTGCACCGCCACCTGCGGCGACGGCTTCTGCGACCCCACCGAGGACGGCTTCAGCTGCTCCGCGGACTGCACCTCCTCCTGCGGCGACGGGTACTGCAGCAGCCAGGAGGACGTGTGGAGCTGCTCGCGGGACTGCGGCGTCCTCTGCCCCGGGTAGCGTCGGCGAACCGACTGGCTCCCAGTGACCGGAAGGACGGGCCCCGCGCCCGTCCTTCCGCGTTTCTTCCCCGCCATCAACGACGTGGCCCGCGGCCTCCGAAGAGGCTAGGTTGCGCGCCCATGGGACGAATCTTCGAGACGCGAAAAGCGACGATGTTCAAGCGCTGGGACAAGATGGCCAAGGCCTTCACCCGGATCGGCAAGGACATCGCCATTGCAGTGAAGGCCGGTGGCCCCAGCCCGGAGAGCAACCCGGCGCTGCGCCGCGCAATCCAGAACGCCCGCGCGGCGAACATGCCCAAGGACAAGGTCGACTCCGCCATCAAGAAGGCCAGCGGCCAGACCGACATCGTCTACGAGACCGTGATGTACGAGGGGTACGCGCCCCACGGCATCGCGGTGCTCGTCGAGACCGCCACCGAGAACATCGTGCGCACCGTGGCCAACGTGCGCATGCACTTCAAGGAGTACGGCGGGAACATGGGGAACACCGGCAGCGTGGCGTTCCTCTTCGAGCGCATGGGCGTCTTCCGCCTGCCCCTGCCCGGGCCCGACCTGGACCTCGAGTCGCTCGAGCTGGAGCTCATCGACCACGGCCTGCAGGAGATGGGCGAGGTCACGAGCGACAAGGGCGAGAAGCAGCTCCTCATCCGCGGCGCCTTTGCCGAGTTCGGCAAGCTGCAGGCGGCCCTCGAGGCCCGCGGCCTGGCCATCAGCTCCGCCGAGTCCGAGTACGTCGCCAAGAACCTCATCGAGCGCTCCGAGGAGCAGGCCAAGGAGGTCCTCGAGATGGTCGACGCGCTGGAGCAGGACGAGGACGTCCAGCGGGTCTTCCACAACCTGGGCTGAGCCCGGGTGCCGCCCGCCCTCGACGCGCTGCTGGAGGCGCTGCTGGCCGACCCGCCGGCGGACGCCCTGCAAGTCCTCGCCGACGCGCTGCTCGAGCGCGGCGAGCTGCTGGGCGAGGCCATCGCCCTCGGTCTCGCCCTCGAGTCGAAGACGATCGCCGCGAACGCCTGGGAGGGCTTCCTCGCGCGACACCGCGAGACGCTCCTCGGTCCCGCCGCCGGCTGGGAGGACCTGGAAGCCGCCCGCTTCGAGTGGCGGCAGGGCCTGGTGCATCGGCTCACCCTCACGCCCTGGGGCCAGCTGCCGGTCCCCCGGGTCGTGGACGAGCTCGGCCCGCTCCTCGCCGCGCCCGCGCTCCTGCGGCTGCGCGTCCTGGAGGTCGGCGCCCTCGAGTCCAACGGCTCCCTCGACCCGTTCTGGGACGCGCTGCCCGGGCTGCCTTCCCTCCGCGCCCTGCGCGCCGGGGGAGCGCACCGCGAGTACGGCGACGAGCACCAGATCAGCTGGCTGGGGCTCGGCTCGGTCGGCGCGGTGGCGCACCGGCTCCCCGGCCTCGAGGAGCTCTGGTGCCGTGGCTCCTGGCCCGACTTCGGGGACCTCCACGGTCCCAGGCTCCAGTCGCTGACGGTGGTCTCCAGCACGCTCTCGGCCGAGGCGGTCGGGCAGATCACCGGAGCGAGCCTGCCCGCGCTCACCTCGCTGGAGCTGGCGACCGGGGATGGCGAGTACGGCGACTCGGCCGGGCTCCCCGCCTTCGACGTGCTGCTCCGCGAGGGCCCCGAGCGCTTCCCACGGCTCCGTCACCTGGGGCTCTGCAACACGCCCTTCACCAACGAGCTGGTCGAGGCGCTCGCGCACAGCCGCCTGCTCCCTCGCCTGCACTCGCTCGACCTCGCCCAGGGCCTCCTCGACGACCATGGCGCCGGCCTGCTCGCGCAGCACCGCGCCGCGTTCGCGCACCTCGAGAGGATCGAGCTGGGAGACAACGTGCTCTGGGAGGACGCCCGGCAGAAGCTCTGCGCCGCCCTGCCCGCCGTCCGCTTCGACCGGGACGCGCCCTGGCGCACGGGCCCCAAGGCCCGCTACGTCTCCATCAGCGAGTGAGCAGGATGGGCGCCGCCTACCTCGAGTGTTGCAATTAACAACAAGAAACGCGGCGCTTTCGCTTGCGTCTACAGAATGGTGTCTGCACCCTTGCCGCTCACTCCACAGCCGGCAGCGAGATTGAGGAGCAACCGATGAGCTGGGACCCCGAGACCTTCCGACGCGATGGAAAGAACCCTGCGGAGGTGCTGGAAGAGGCCTTCTCGCGGCTCCGGCCCCCGGCCGGGAAGACTGTGTTCACGCTGGGCGCGGTGGTGTTCGCCGTCCTCGCAGTGGCCACGTCGTACTACCAGGTCGAGCCGGACGAGGTGGGTGTGCTGCGCCGGCTGGGTCGCTTCGTGGGAACCTCCGAGCCGGGACCGCACTTCCGGCTGCCCTTCGGCATCGACCGGGTGCAGAACGTCCCCGTGCAGCGGCAGCTGAAGATGGAGTTCGGCTTCCGCACCGACAAGCCCGCGGTCCAGTCGTCGTACCGGCCCGGCACCACCGACCTCAAGCGCGAGGCGGTGATGCTCACGGGCGACCTGAACGTCGCCGTCGTCGAGTGGATCGTCCAGTACAAGATCAAGGACCCGTACGCCTTCCTCTTCCGCGTCCGGAACGTGGACGAGACGCTGCGCATCCTCTCCGAGGCCTCGATGCGCCTGGTGGTGGGCGACCACTCGGTCAACGAGGTGCTCACCACCGGCCGCCAGAAGGTGGCCACCGACGCGAAGCAGCTCCTGCAGCAGCTCGCGGACCGCTACGAGACCGGCGTGGACATCCAGCAGCTGGTGCTGCAGGACGTGAACCCGCCCGACCCGGTGAAGCCCTCGTTCAACGAGGTGAACCAGGCCATCCAGGAGAAGGAGCGGGCCATCAACGACGCCCACGCGGAGGAGAACCGCGAGGTGCCGCAGGCGCGCGGCGAGGCCGAGCAGGAGGTGCAGGGCGCGGAGGGCTACGCCATCGAGCGCATCAACCGCGCCCGCGGCGAGGCGGACCGCTTCCTCAGCATCCTCGCCGAGTACAAGAAGGCGCCCGAGGTGACCCGGCGGCGCATGTACCTGGAGACCATGGGCGAGGTGCTGCCGCGCCTGGGGAACAAGGTGGTGTTCGACGAGCAGGCCAAGGGCATGACCCCGCTGCTGCGGATGGACCGCGGCAGCGACCTCGCCCCGGCTGCGGCGGCGACCACGACGGTGGGAGGTGCGCGATGAGGACGGCGAAGCTGGCGATCCTGTTGGTCCTCGCAGGCGGCCTCTACCTGGGCGCCGACGCGTTCTACACGCTGGACGAGACCGAGCAGGCGGTGCTCACGCGCTTCGGCGAGCCGGTGGGCAAGCCCACCACCGACCCCGGGCTGCACTTCAAGGTGCCGCTGGTGGACAAGGTGAACCGCTTCGACCGGCGCTGGCTGGAGTGGACCGGCGACCCCAACCAGATCCCCACGCGCGACAAGAAGTACATCTGGGTGGAGAGCTTCGCGCGCTGGCGCATCGCCGAGCCGCTGCGCTTCTTCCAGCGCCTGCGCGACGAGCGCAACGCCCAGTCGCGGCTCGACGACATCATCGACGGCGAGACCCGCAACGCCATCGCCAGCTTCAACCTCATCGAGGCGGTCCGCAGCTCCAACCGCGGCTTCGAGGACGAGGAGTACAAGGACAACGCCGCGCTCACGGAGTCGCTGGAGAAGGTCGAGCAGGGCCGCGACAAGATCACCCGGCAGATCCTCGAGCGCGCCTCCGCGGTGGTCTCGGAGTTCGGGGTGGAGTTGGTCGACGTGCAGATCAAGCGCATCAACTACGTCGAGGAGGTCCAGGTGAAGGTCTTCGAGCGGATGATCTCCGAGCGTCGCCGCATCGCCGCGCGCTCCCGCTCCGAGGGCATGGGACGCTCCGCGGAGATCCGCGGGCAGAAGGAGCGCGAGCTGCGGGCCATCCGCTCCGCGGCCTACCGCCGCGCCCAGGAGATCAAGGGCAAGGCCGACGCCGAGGCCAGCCAGATCTACGCCAGCGCCTACAGCCAGGACCCCGAGTTCTTCCAGTTCCAGCGGACCATGGAGGCCTACCGCACCACCATGGACCACTCGACGATGCTGCTCTTGGGCTCCGACAGCGACTTCTACCGGTACCTGGGCTCGCCCGCCCCGAAGCGCTGAGGCACGGCGGATCAGCGAGAGGATGCCGGCCACGTCGGACGGCATCGACGACCTGAGTGCACCGCACGACCATCCTGATCGACGCGGGGGAAGTCTCTCGGGCATCTCTGGCTGGATCCCAGCCCGGGTTACGTGGCCGCGAG
>CAZAIE010000558.1:0-5523 GCA_964485035.1 uncultured Myxococcaceae bacterium
GGGACGCCTCGCGGGTGCGGGAGAGGTGGCGGGGCGTGAAGGGAGGGCGCTGGAAGTCTCCTTCCTCATGGATCGCGCAACCTTGCTCGCCCACCGGGAGCTTTGGGGCCGCGAGGAGGAGTGCCGAGGTCCCGCTCGCGAACCTCACTGACGCCGAGCGTGCCCTCTACGACGCTCTGCGGCTCGACCGCCTCGGCGATCACCTTCGGTTAGCGCAGGAGCGAGTGGGGTTCGGCTGAGTGCGCGCGGCGTTGGAGGAGTTGCTGCATTCGGACTGAGCGACGGCGCAGTCCTGATCAGCGACGCCGTTTCCAGAAGCCGATGCTGGCGAGGCGCTGGAAGCAGTCCTCCTCGATGTTGCCAGCAGACGCAGCCCGCCGCTGCTTTTGCATCCAGCGGTCGAGCGCTGTGCCCGCCTTGGGCTCGAAGCGCCCCGTCCTCACCCCAAGTTCGGCTGCCCGCGCGAACCAGAGCTCCCACTCCTGCTCCTCCCAGGTCCAAGGGAACCCCATCGCGTCCAGCTGCCTCTCAAGCTTCACGTCGAGCTGCCCTCGCGAGTGCAGGAGGCGCTTGTGCGCCATCCACTGAACCAGCCCGGAGTTCCCGCGGACCGGTACAGCCAGATGCCCGTGCTCGCGGTGGAACTCACGGAGTTGCTCGACCCGGTCGTCGGCGGGGCAGGTCTGGCGCGGCTCCCACTCGAACCCGAGGGCGTCGAGCGAGGCGATCCGCTCGGCCGAGAGCAGGCCCTTGCGCCGGAAGATGCGCTGGTTGCCCACCCACACCGCGAGCTTGGGGTCCTTCCGGTCATGGCGGGGGACGCGGCAGTGGCCGTGGCGTTCGCGCCAGTCGGCTAGGTGTGCTCGCATGCCGATCCACTGGTCCTTGAAGCTGTCCCACAGGAAGCCGATCTCGTCGAGCCGGCGGGCGCGCTTCGGGTCCAGCCTGCCCCGACGCCGAAGGCGGCGTTGCCGCAGGACCCAGGTCGCAAGGCTGGTCCTCCTTCTGGGAGGGCTCCCGGTAGGGATCCGGCAGTGGCCGTGCCTCTCCTTGAAGGCGACGACCTGGCGCAGCCGCCGCTCCCAGAGGTCGTCCTGGCGGGCGTCGTCCGCTCGCCAGGCGAAGCCCAGGTCGTCGAGAGCGGCTCTCCGCGAGGGTGGGAGCCTTCCTCGCGCCGAGTCGCGTCGTTGCTGAAGAACCCAACGCGCCAACTCCCGGTCCCGCCATCGAGCGGGGACCTTGCAGTGCCCGTGGACTTGCTTGAACTGCCGCAAGTCCGCGAGCAGTCGCTGCCAGTCGTCGTCGGCGATCACGAGGCGGGTGCGCATGGAGCGGGGGCTATCGCAGGTTGTAGAGATACAGGAGCGCCGCCCATCCGCTCGGCAGAAGCCGCGGCGGCTGCTCCAACTTCTTGCCGTAGCGGACCGCCATCTCCAAGAAGTGCCTCGCGTGGAAGAACGCCTCGAGGATGGGCCTGGTCACCTCGAGCCAGCGGCGGTTGTGGTCGTGCTCGAACCTCTTCCCGGTGCCGTCCTGCACGATCTGGGTGAACCACTCGTTGAGGACCCGGTCGGGGGCAAGCGCCTGCAGGGCGGCGACGATGGCCGTGGTCTTGCCCTGCAGCCCGTAGACTTTGAAGCTCTGGTGGTAGAAGCGGTAGACGGGATCCTCGAAGCCCCACTCGTCATCGCACTCGCCTAAGAGCTGCTCGAGCTGCGGCAACGCCGCCCGGATGTTGGCGAGGAGAGAGAGGACAGTCTCGCGGTTGTCGACATCGCTCGCTGGAGGGCCTGCGCTCGTCATGGACGCTCTCTGTGAGCTCAGCTGGGCTTCGCGCCCGCGCTGGCCTGCGCGAGCGTGACGTACTCCTGCGCCTGCTCGCGCAGGCGCCGCTGGTACCTCGGGGGAAGAATTCGGTACGTCTCTAGCAGGTCCTTCTCCGTGGCGCTGAGTGGACCGCCGCGAGCTTCCTTCGCGCCAGCCTCCATCTGCTCGATCTCGCCGGTGGCGAAGCGGAAGAACTGGTCGCGCGGCACCTCGAGGATGTCCGCCCAGGCGTAGATGCGCTTGGCGGGTAGCCCCTCGCGCCCGACCTCGATGTTGGAGACAGAGTTCCGGCTCGTGTACCCGAGAGCGGTGATGATGTCCCCCTGGGAAAGCCCGAGCTCCGTGCGTCGCTGGCGCACGAACGCGCCGACACGACTCCAGAGTGGGTTTGACGCGCGCTTGGCCATCTAGCACCTCTGGGTAGCCACTCTGGAACTTCTGGGCAGCGCCATCCTCGGCGGAATGGCGAGCGGGCGCAAGTCGCAGTCGTGCTCCAGGTGCCGGCCAGCCGGTATCCAGAGGCTCCGGACGACCATCGTGCTGTGGGTCCAGCACCCACCCGGCCGGCGCGCGGTTCTGCGGGTGTTAACCAGCCCCCGAACGACCCGGGGCGAGCCAACACGCCGTTCGGGTCAACCGAAGGGACAGCCAGTGACTTCAAGTACTTACTGGCTAAGGTGCCGAATCTCCGAGCTTTGCCGCCCCGGTGTTCGCATGCCGGTCAACCGCACGGAGCTTCTTCGGGGCCAGGCTAACTAACCTGGCCCTTTGTTTAACGGAGCCCCGATCATCCTCAGATGGTCGGGGCTTCGCAGTTCCTGCCTCGTTACGCGGGGTTCGCCGGCCCACGGCGCAGGCGCCTCTCCCAGGCCGGCTGAACCGGAGAGAAAGCGCTCGGGGCGGAGAGAGCAGCTGAGATGCCGATCTCTGCCCAAATGAGGCGGTTCGGCCCGATTTGGAGAGAGAGACGGGGAGAGCTTTTTCGCGCCGTTTGACACTCCGAGACTCGCAGTTTGACAGGCGAGCGAGCGCGGCGCCGTTTGACTCCCAAGCTGCCGCCACCCCTGGCGAATGCCCGCATCGCGGAAGGATGGGCGGTCGGCGATGGTCTCGGTCCGCGGCGTGTTCGCGCGCGAGCATGCGGCGCGCTCGCCGTCTTCCTCTCCAGCGCGGCCGCTCTCTCCGCCGAGAGTTCGCTTTGGCAGAGTAGACCCCGAGATGCGGTCCGCTCTCGAGCGGTCGTCTACGACGCCGTCCGAATGGTTCGCACCAGACCGCGCACAATCTCCTCGGACCGCAGGTCACTCCACTCCGAGACCAGGGCCGAACGCTCGTTGGAAGGCTCGAGGTCCTTGAGCCGCACCATGATCTCGTCAAGCTTCCGCCGCCACTTGGCGACCGGCGGAGCCGTCCACCAGAGCCGAAGCAAGTCCGCGCCGCGTGGGACCGCTTGCCAGATGTCGGCTTGCGCATCGATGACGTCCTGCGCCCACTCGGGCTCGGCCATGTTGGAGCCGTGGAACGCGTCCAGGCGCTTCCATGTCTCTCCGAGGAGCATCGGCGCGACGTACCGGTTGGCAGCGAAGCCGGTCAACAGGGCCTCGCCGATCTCGGCAGATGGACCCTGGGCACGAAGCATCGCGAGAGCGAGCCCGAAGGCGCAGCCGACCTCCTCGTGCATGCATTTCTGGAAGGCGTCGATGGCGCCCTCGTCGTCGCCAACGCGCACGCACTCGAGCCCGATCAACCAGCGAACGCCCTGGTTGTCGTTCGGGTTGAGCTTGAGCATCTGCTTGTGGATGGCCAGAGCCTCGGCCCACTTCTTCTGCTCCGCTAGCAGAAGAGCCAGGTTCCCGAGACCTCGAAGATACGGGCGGTTCTCGATGAATCCCCAGCGCACTTGAGCGCCATCGCGCTCGAGCCGATGCTGGCCACCATCGATAGCCGCCCGGAAGTGCTCCTCGGCCGCCTTCAGCTTCTTCGCCTCCATGCTGATGATGCCGAGGTGGTTGTGCGCGTCGGCGTGCTGGGGGTCGAGCTCGAGGGCACGGCGGAAGAGCTTGGCGGCGCCGCGTCGGTTTCCTTCCCACCAACGTTCCATGCCCTCTTCGAAGGTATCGTCGGCAGCGCGGGTCATCACTGGCGTCTGGTGGATCATGCGGGTCTCCTCGGTGAGCGTGAAGGAAGCGGGCCTGGTCTCGGCAGGCAGCAGTCGGCTGATCGAGTTGCGGAGGGCGAGAAGTGAGGGGCGGACGCGCTCGACGACAGCGGCGTCGGATACCTTCGCGACGGAGAGCGGTGCGAGCTCGACGACAAGTTCCGAGGCAAGCCGTTCGATCTTCTGGTTGCGGCGATGCTTCGCGCCGCTGGGAGCCGCCTTCCAGGCCTTCAGTTCCTCGCCGAGGCGGTCGCGAATGGCGGGCCAGTCGAACGTACACTCGTTCTCTCGCCACTCGAGCGCGCGGGTCCAGCGCGACCACCCTGCCGGCGTGAGCACGACCTCGAGCTCCGTAGGCGAAGCGAAGCGATGGAGCTCTCGCTGCCGAATACGAGCTGAACCAGCGACTCGCTCGTTGTGAACCAGGAGCACCTGACCGCGCTTTCGTCGAACGAAGCTCATGCGTAGTGCCCATATCTCACGACGGGCACTACGGCGTCAAGTCGAGCGCCCAGGCGCAGCTGGACGCCATCGTGCGCAAGCCGCGTGAAGGCGCGCTACTCCCCGTCCTCGGCGGCGTCCTGCGCGCGTCGGAACCGCTCGGCCTGGTCCTTGATGGCGCCGCCGTCGAGCACCACGGAGAAATGCTGACGCGCCGCACCCCGTCGGACTTCCGACACGAGCAGCCGGACCGTGTCGCGAGTGACCTGCGGGAAGAGCCCCGGCCAGATGGGCTTGAGGGTTTCGAGGACCAGCTGCTCGTCAGAGGACTTCGCGTTCGCCGGCTCCTTCAACCAAGCCAAGACGCGGTGCTCGATGTCCTCGGCGCGCAGCTGTGTTCCGCGGCAGGCGCCGGGGGCGCTGCGGCAGCGATAGAAGCGAGAGGCGGTCTTCCTCTTTTCGCGAGCTCCGCGCGCCGTCGTCATCAGGTGGCCGCACTGGCCACAGCGCAGGAGGCCACGGAGGATGAACGGGTCGCGCTCCTCGTCGGCGTCGCGCCGCCCAGGCTGTCGCGTCTGCCTGGTGGTCACAGCATGGTTCGCCGCGTCGAAGACCTCCCCATCGATCAGCGGAGCGTGGGCCGCTCGCGTCCCGCCGATCTCCCCGACGTAGACCTTGTTGCGGAGGAGGCGGAGCACTCCGCGAGCGGACCAGCGCTCGCCTCCGACTCGGCCGCTGCGCTTCGTGTTGATGCCGTGCTCGTCGAGCCACTTGGCGAGCTGGTCGGGCGTTCTCCCGGCGGCGGCCTGCTTGAACAGTTCGACGACGACGGCCGCCTCGTCAGGGACCGCTTCCAGCTGGCGTGTCTTCGGGTTCGCCTGGAAGCCAAAGGGCAAGAGCCCGCCGGTGCGCAGTCCTCGGCGTCGACGAGCTGCCTTCGCATCGCGAAGCCGGTCGCCGATCATGGCGCTCTCGAACTCGGCGAACGCGGCGAGGATGGTGAGCATGAGGTCGCTCGTCACGAGGTCGCCCTCGGCGAACTCACCCTGAGCTACTAGGTTTTGAAATCGTCGCGCCGCGCGAAGAAATTATGCGGC
>CAZAIE010000559.1:0-5507 GCA_964485035.1 uncultured Myxococcaceae bacterium
CCCCAACCCGAAGCGCCTCCCGCGGCCGGGCCTTCCACTTCGGGCGCGCACTGCGCCGTGCACCCGGAGAAGGCGGCGGCGGACATCTGCAGCCGCTGCGGCACCTTCGCCTGCCGCGAGTGCCTGATCATCGGTGCGGACGGCACGGGGGTCTGCTCGGCCTGCTACGCGCGCCAGGGCGAGACTGGCCCGCTGCCGTGGGAGGACCGCAAGGAGCGCGGCGTGGGCATGTGGAAGGCCTACTGGCAGACGGTCAAGCTCTTGATGTTCCAGCCGAACACCGCCTTCGACCGGGTCCAGCCCGAGACCGGCAAGTGGTGGGACCCGCTCTCGTTCTCCATGCTGTCCCACGTGGTGGGCCTGTCCGGGACCATGGTCCTGTACGCGATCATCGGAGGCGTCGCCGGCGTCGTGGCCCTGGTCACCTCCAAGTCGGGCTCGGCGGGGTCCTCGGTGGCCGTGGCGGTCGGCATCGTCCTGGGCGTCCTGGCGGTCTTTGCGGTCGCCGTCCCCCTGAGCGCGGTGCTGAACGTGTTCATCGGCAGCGGCATCGTGCACGTCGCCGCGCTGCTGGTGGGGGTGAAGCCGCGCGGGTTCGAGGCCACCGTGCGCGCCTTCTCGTACGGCCAGGCGCCCATGTTCTGGGGCGTGGTGCCCGTCTGCGGCGTGTACGTCTACCCCATCTGGCAGATCGTCTGCGTCATCTTCGGCATCAAGGGGTTGCACCGCACCACCGGAGGGAAGGCCAGCGCAGCCGTCCTGCTCCCGGTGGGCCTGTGCTGCGGGCTCTACGCCGCGTTCTACGCCTTCGCCTTCTTCGCCGGGACCCTCGCGAACGCACGCTGACCATGACCTCTCGCGACGCCCCTCCCGCCTCCGAACGGCCCCGCCTGGGCCAGGCCGCGACCCTCGAGCGGACGCTCCCCTCCGGCCGCAAGGTCATCCTCGACGGCGTGGTGGAGCGGGTGGAGCAGTACCGCTTCGCCCTCGCGATCCCGCCGACGGAGGAGCGGGTGCCAGTCCCGCGTCCGGCCGAGCAGGTGCGGGTGCGCTACAGCGACGGGCGCGGGCTGCGCTACTTCACCGCCAAGGTGCTGCTGGTGGAGGCGGGCGCCGACGACGGCCTCCGGGTCTTCGTCACGCAGCCGCCGCTGGAGCAGCAGCAGCAGGTGCAGCGGCGCCGGTTCATGCGCCTGCCCCTGCAGGTGGCCGTGCACTGCGTGCGCCTCGACGCCCAGGACGAGCCGGTGGACGAGTGCCAGGCCACCACCCTCGAGGTCGGCGGGAACGGGGCCGGGCTGGTGGCCGACCGCGCCTTCCGCGTGGGCGAGCGGGTGCGCTTCGCGCTGGACCTGGGCGAGGAGTTCGGCGCCTGCGGCGGCACCGGGACCGTGAAGCGGTCGGTGCTGGCGCTGACGCCGGGCGGCCGGCCCGAGCACCGGGTGGCGCTGCAGTTCACCGAGATCGACAGCAAGAGCCAGGCGCGCATCCTGTCCTTCCTCCTCTCCGCGCGCCGGACCGGAGACGCGCCTTGAGCCTGCCCTGTGGCCCCTGCCGCACCCTCGCCCCGCTGGGCACCATCCCCGCCGGACGGCTGGTCTACTTCCACAACCACGGCGACCCAGGCCCCGGCATCTACCTGCCTCGCGGCTGGCGCCTGAACCGGGCGCAGTGGAGCGAGCAGGGCACGACGCTCCCTTCCGCCGACTGGGCGGCGAACCTCGAGCCGCTCCCCGCGGAGGGGCTGTACCGCGTCAGCCGGGCGTTCACCTGCTGCGAGAAGGGCTGCCGCACCTTCGAGGCGGAGCTGCTGGTGCAGCTGGGCTACGACGCCGAGGCGAGGGCGCTGCTCTTCGTGCCCGAGTGGACGGCGGCGGGCCTGGCCATCCCGGAGTCGGGGACGGCGCTCGACCCGGCCCGCCTCTCGCTGCTCGCCCCGCTGCGCGTGGCGCAGGGGGCGGGGGCGCCTGCGGAGCGGCACTGAAGCGGGGGTAGACTCGGCGACACTGGCACCTCGAGGAAGCATGAGACCTCTCGGCTGGCTCTGGCCGGCCCGGCAGATCCCCCCGGAGTTCCGCGGCGAGTTCGAGAGCGAGCTCGCCTGGGCGTGCTTCGTGCGCTCCCGGGCGGTGGCCGCGGCGATGGGCGCCTTCCACCTGGCGCTGCTCGGCGCGGTGGACCTGCGGCACTACCTCTCGGGGAGCTGGAGCCCGGGGCTCGCGAACCTCTGCGCGCTGCACGCGGCGATGGTGCTGCTCTCGGGCCTGACCCTCCTCGCGGGCGCGGTGCGCCGGCCCCAAGACCTGGAGGGGCTGCGTCCCTGGCACCGGGCGACGGCCTGCGCCTTCCCGGCGGTCGCGCTGCTCTGGTGCGCCGCGGTCTCGGTGAACGACCAGCTGCTCCAGCGGGAGATCACCGTCTACATCGCCGGGGCCATCGCCGTCGGGGCCGCGTTCCCCCAGCCGCCCCTGGTGAGCCTCGCCACGATGGGCGCGGCGATGGCCGCCTTCTCGTTCGGGCTGGCCTCGGTCCCGGTCCACGGCTCGCTGGAGGGCCACTACCTCAACGCCGGCGGGGTGACGCTGGTGGCCTGGGTGCTCTCCACGCTGCTCTTCGGCAACCGCGTGCAGGACTACCTGAACCGCCGCACCATCGCCCGACAGCGCGAGGCGCTGGACGCGGCGCGCGTGCGCGAGGAGCAGCAGCGGCTGGAGCTGAAGCTGCAGGAGGCCCAGCGCATGGAGAGCCTGGGGCTGCTGGCCGGCGGGGTGGCCCACGACTTCAACAACCTGCTCGGCGCCATCCGCACCAACGTCAGCCTGGCGCTGGCCGACCTGGCGCCGGACTCGCCCATCCGCGAGTCGCTGGACGACGTGCAGGTGGCGGTGCAGCGGGCGGCGGAGCTGTCGAACCAGATGCTGGCGTACTCGGGGCGGGGCCGGTTCGTGGTGCAGCCGGTGGACCTCTCGGAGGTCGTCTCCGAGATGGCGCGGCTGGCCAGCTCGACGGTCCCCAAGAAGTGCGCGGTCACCCTGGAGCTGGGGAGGGGGCTGCCGGCGGTCGAGGCGGACCTCGCGCAGCTTCGGCAGGTGGTGCTCAACCTCCTCACCAACGCCGCGGAGGCGGTGGGCGACCAGCCGGGGCTGGTGCTGGTGCGGACCTTCGCACGCCACTGCACCGAGTCGGAGCTCTCGCGCGGGCCCTTGGGCGCCGAGCTGCCAGCGGGCGAGTACCTGGTGCTGGAGGTGGTGGACGACGGCTGCGGCATGACCCCCGAGGTGCAGGCGCGCATCTTCGACCCCTTCTTCTCCACCAAGTTCACCGGGCGCGGGCTGGGGCTCGCGGCGGTGCTGGGGATCCTGAAGGGACACCGCGGCGCCATCGAGATCGACTCCACGCCGGGGAAGGGCACGACCTTCCGGGTCCTCTTCCCTGCCTCAGCGCGCCCCGCCCAGCCGCTGCCGGCCCCGGGACGGGGAGGCGAGGCCAGGGCGCGCGGACGGGTGCTGCTGGTCGACGACGAGGCGCTGCTGCTGCGAGGCACCCAGCGCTACCTCGCGCGGATGGGCCTGGAGGTGGAGACCGCGGAGGACGGGCAGGCGGGGGTGACGGCGTTCAGGGCCTCGCTCGAGCCCTCCGGCCGCGCCTTCGATGCAGTGGTGGTGGACCTGAGCATGCCGGGGATGGACGGCTTCGAGGTCATCCGCGAGCTGCGCCGGCTGCGGCCCTCGACGCCGGTCGTGCTCACCAGCGGCTACACCTCCACCGACCTCGCCGCGCAGATGTCGGCCCTCGGCCTCGCGCCCCCCACCGCCTTCCTGCAGAAGCCCTATGACACCCAGCTCCTGATGGACGAGCTGCAGCGCATCCTGCGCGGCGCACCGCGCGGCTGACCGCCCTCAAGGAGGCGCCCATGCCGGTCCAGCCCCCTTCCCCCCAGCCGGACGCCCAGCGCCGCCGGGTGTTCTGGCACGAGCTGCGATCTCCGGTGGCGACCATCGCGACGCTCCTGGAGGTGCTCGACGCCGCCGGGCCGCTCACCCCCGAGCAGCGCGACCTGCTGGAGCGGGCGCGGCGCCAGGCAGCGCGCGCCGTGGAGTTCCTGGGAAGCGCCCAGGACGCCGAGAAGCTGGCCTCGGGTCGTCTCGCGCTTGCATCTGGCGAGGTGGATCTCGCGACGCTGCTCCAGGCCGCGCTCGTCGACCCACCCTCGGCGCGCGCCAAGGCGCTGCGCCTGGAGGCTCCTGAGCTCGCCCGGCCGGTGCTCGCCCGGGCCGACCCGGTCCAGGCGCGGCGCTGCGTGGAGACCCTGGTGCGCGCCGCGGTCGAGTCCTCGCATCGGGAGGGCTCCGTGACGGCGCAAGTCTCCGGACGGGAGGGCCTCGCGGTGCTGCGGGTCGAGGTCCACCGCGCCACCGATGCAGCCCAGGCCGCCGCGGAGGGAACTGGACCTTCGAGCCCACTGGGACTGCGCGGCGGAGGCATCGGTCTCTACGAGGCCCGACTGCTCGTGGAAGCGATGGGCGGGAGCCTGCGACTGGCGGCAGAGGGCGACACGCTCAGCCTGGAGCTGGAGTTCCCAGGCGCCTGACCAGCGCTCCTAACGCCTCTGGCGCGATCCCTGTCCCCTTGAGCGACGCACCTCCGCGGCCCGAGGGGAAGAACTGCCGCTTCCCCACACTTCCCCCGGGTCGGCGGAGTTTTCCGGGGGCAGTCGGCCAAATCCGCCGTGTTGAAGACCACTTATGACGCCAGGCCACCGTGTCGACGACAGTCCGGGGAAGCACGAGGTCGTCATGAGCGTCTCGAGCGTGAAGTTCGCAGAGCCGTTGCAGGTGTCCCAGAGCCGGCCGTCCCGTCCGCCCACACCTCCCGAGGGGTCTGGCCCGCCTGGGATGTCGGAGCTGGCTGGAGCGATGCAGGAGCTGTCGGCGTTGCAGTCGAGCGACCCGACGCGGTTCAAGCAGGTCGTCGGAGAGCTCGCAGCGAAGCTGGAGGCGCAGGCGGGAGAGGCCACGGGTGGAGAGGCGAAGGGGCTCTCCGACCTCGCCGGGCGATTCCGCGCCGCGGCCGAGTCGGGGCAGATGCCCGACCTCGAGCCACCAGCCCCGCCCGAGGGTGAGCCCCCCATGAACCCGGGCGTCGCCGCCTACGCGCAGGCGCAGCATGGAGATCCCATGGCGAGGCTTTCGCAGCTCGTCCAGTCGGCGCTGGAGGAATAGGCCATGGCCGTCTCGGGCATCGCGTCGGTCGGGAGCGTCACCTCCACCGCGGCGGACGTGCAGTCGCGGATCCGGGCGCTGCAGCAACAGGAGCGCGCCCTCCAAGCCAAGATCCTCGAGCTCGCCTCGGACACCTCGAAGACCTCCACGGAGATCGCCACCGAGGCCTCGCTGTACCAGGCGCAGATCCAGCTGGTGGAGACGCAGATCCAGCAGCTGCAGGCCAAGCAGGCGCAGCAGGCCCAGAAGAGCGCGGCCGCGGCCCCTGCAGCCCAGGACGAGGGC
>CAZAIE010000560.1:0-5500 GCA_964485035.1 uncultured Myxococcaceae bacterium
CTGTTGGTGCGGTTGGCGAGGACCCGGACCCGCGGGTCGCCGGAGTAGCGGGCGATGACCTCCAGGCTCGCGTCTGTGGAGGCGTCGTCGAGGACGATGAGCTCGAAGTCCTGGAACGTCTGGTCGAGGATGGACTGCAGTCGCCGCGGGAGATAGCGCGCGTGGTTGTAGTTCGGGACGACGACGCTCACCTTGGGCATGGTGGCAGGTCCCTAGCACGCCCCCCTGGGTACGCCAACTCGGTCTGGCGCGATCGGCTTGCTCGGCTATACTCGCCGGCTTTTCGGACCGTCGGAGGATTGCATGGACACCCTGATCGTCACCGGCGGCGCCGGCTTCATCGGCAGCAACTTCGTCCGCCTCGCCCTGGCCTCCACCGACCTCCGGGTGGTGGTGCTCGACAAGCTCACCTACGCCGGCCACGAGGAGAACCTCGACGGACTCGCCGGCCCCCGCTACGCCTTCGAGCGCCTGGACATCTGCGACCGGGCGGGGGTGAAGGCCCTCTTCGAGCGCGAGCGTCCGGTGGGGATCGTGAACTTCGCCGCCGAGTCCCACGTGGACCGCTCCATCGACGAGCCGGGCGCCTTCCTCCAGACCAACGTGGTGGGCGTCTACGAGCTCTTGGAGGTCGCCCGCCACTACCACGCCGGCCTCCCCGCCGAGCAGAAGGCCCGCTTCCGGTTCCTGCAGGTCTCCACCGACGAGGTCTACGGCAGCGCCGCGCCGGGCACCTTCTTCACCGAGAACTCGGTCTACGCCCCCAACTCGCCCTACTCGGCGACCAAGGCCGGCGCCGACCACCTCGCCCGCGCCTACCACCACACCTTCGGGCTGCCCACGCTGGTCACCAACTGCTCCAACAACTACGGGCCCTACCAGCACCCCGAGAAGCTCATCCCGCTGATGATGCTCAACGCCCTCGAGGGCCGGAAGCTGCCCATCTACGGCGACGGCAAGAACGTCCGCGACTGGATCTACGTCGAGGACCACTGCGCCGGGATCCTGCTCGCCTTCCAGCGCGGCGCGCCGGGCGAGCGCTACCTGCTGGGCGGCAACAACGAGCGGACCAACATCGAGATCGTCGACACCATCTGCCGCTGCCTGGAGAAGCTGCGCCCGGCCGCGCAGAACGCCGCGCTCGCGGCGCTGGGCCTGAAGGCGTACACCGACCTCAAGACCTTCGTGCAGGACCGCCCCGGCCACGACCGCCGCTACGCCATCGACGCCTCGCGGGCGCGGGCGGAGCTGGGCTGGAAGCCCAAGCACGACTTCGACTCCGGCATCGCCCGGACCGTGGAGTGGTACCTCGAGAACCGGGCCTGGTCCGACGCGGTGCGCTCGGGCGGCGAGGACCGGCAGCGCCGCGGGCTGGCGAAGTAGACCGACAGGAGACACCCATGAAGGGCATCGTCCTCGCAGGCGGCTCCGGCACGCGCCTGCACCCCATCACCAAGGCCATCAGCAAGCAGCTGGTGCCCATCTACGACAAGCCGCTCATCTACTACCCGATCTCGGTGCTCATGCTCGCCGGCATCCGGGAGATCCTGGTCATCACCACCCCGCAGGACGAGCCGTCCTTCCGGCGCCTGCTGGGCGACGGGGCCGAGCTGGGCGTGAGCTTCCGCTACGCGGTGCAGCCCAAGCCCGAGGGCCTGGCGCAGGCGTTCATCATCGGCCGCGAGTTCGTGGGGCAGGACACCGTCTCGCTGGTGCTGGGCGACAACATCTTCTTCGGCCACGGCTTCCCGCAGATGCTGCAGCAGGCCGCCGCCCAGAAGACCGGGGCCACGGTGTTCGGCTACCAGGTGCGCGACCCGCAGCGCTACGGCGTGGTGGAGCTGGACAAGGACGGCATGGCCGTCTCCATCGAGGAGAAGCCGAAGCAGCCCAGGTCCTCGTGGGCGGTCACCGGGCTGTACTTCTACGACAACGAGGTCGTGGACATCGCCGCGCACATCAAGCCCTCGTGGCGCAACGAGCTCGAGATCACGGACGTGAACCGGGTCTACATGGAGCGCAAGGCGCTGCGGGTGGAGAAGCTGGGGCGCGGCATCGCCTGGCTGGACACCGGCACCCCCGAGTCGCTGCTGCAGGCGTCGAACTTCGTGCACACGCTCGAGGAGCGCCAGCGGCTGAAGCTCGCCTGCCTCGAGGAGATCGCCTACCGCATGCGCTACATCGGCAGGGCGGAGCTGGAGGCCATCGCCGCGAAGTCGAACGAGGCCTATGCCCAGCACTACCGGTGGGTCCTCCAGGAGGAGACCCCGTTTTTGAGGAACGCATGATCGTCCTGCTCGGCTCCACCGGCTACGTCGGCCAGGCCTTCGCCGAGGTGCTGACCCGACGCGGTCAGCCCTTCCGCGCGCTCTCGCGCTCGCAGCTCGACTACACCCGCTTCGACGCCCTGCTGACCTTCCTGCGCGAGACCCGCCCCGAGTTCCTGGTGAACTGCGCGGGCTACACCGGCAAGCCCAACGTCGATGCCTGCGAGGTCGCCAAGGCGGACACGCTCCAGGGGAACGTGCTGTTCCCCCAGACCGTGGCGCATGCGTGCCTGGTGGCGGACGTGCCGTGGGGCCACGTCTCCTCGGGTTGCATCTTCGCCGGTGCGAAGGTCGTCGAGGGGGGCGGGGTGCGCGCCGAGAAGGACCTGCTGCGACCGGGGGTCCGGGAGCTGGTGGCGAAGGACCGGAGCGTGCTCCGGGGCTTCAGCGAGGCCGACGTCCCGAACTTCTCGTTCCGCGATCCGCCCTGCAGCTTCTACAGCGGGACCAAGGCGCTGGGCGAGGAGGCCGTCGCCGGGGTGGGGAAGAGCTACCTGTGGCGCCTGCGCATCCCCTTCGACGAGCGGGACAGCGCGCGCAACTACCTCTCCAAGATCCAGCGCTACCCCAAGGTCTACGACAACCTGAACTCGCTCTCGCACCGCTTCGACTTCGCGGAGGCGTGCCTCGACCTCTGGAAGCTCCAGGCGCCGTTCGGGACCTACAACGTCACCAACCCCGGCTTCGTGAGCACGCGCCAGGTGATCGGCCTGGTGGAGAAGCACCTCGCGCCCAAGCGCAGGTTCGAGTTCTGGGAGAACGACGACGAGTTCTACAAGCTGGGCGCGAAGACCCCGCGCTCCAACTGCATCCTCGACTCGAGCAAGCTGCTCGCCACCGGCGTGAAGATCCGCCCGGTCGAGGAGGCGCTGGAGGACTCGCTGCGTCGCTGGGTCCCGGAATAGGCCCCTTGCCCGCCGCCCCGGACTCGTGTTCGGTGCGGGCATGAACTACGACGCCCTCGTCGTCGGTGCCGGCTTCGCCGGCGCCATCCTGGCCGAGCGCCTCGCCACCCAGCAGGGAAAGCGGGTGGTGCTGCTCGACCGGCGCAAGCACCTCGCCGGGAACATGTACGACCGCCCGGACGCCTCCGGCATCCTCGTCCACGTCTACGGCCCGCACATCTTCCGCACCGACTCCCCGCGGGTGCTGGGGTACCTCTCGCAGTTCACCGACTGGCGTGCGTACGAGCACAAGGTCCTGGCCAGCGTGGACGGCCAGCTGGTGCCGGTGCCCTTCAACCTGGTCTCGCTGGAGAAGCTGCTGCCGGACCGGGCCGCGCGGCTGAAGGAGCAGCTGCTCGCCCGGTACGCCTACGACGCCAAGGTGCCGGTCTACGACCTGCGCACCTGCGACGACCCGGACATCCGCGAGCTGGGCGAGTTCATCTTCCAGAAGATCTACCTGAACTACACCGTGAAGCAGTGGGGCGACCGGCCCGAGAACCTGGACTTCGCCACCATCACCAAGCGCGTCCCGGTGCGGCTCTCGCACGACGACCGCTACTTCCAGCAGAAGAACCAGGGCATGCCGCTCGAGGGCTACACCCGTCTCTTCGAGCGCATGCTCGCGCACCCGAACATCGAGCTGCGCCTGGGGGTCGACGCCACGCGCGTGCTCACCTTCGACGAGGCCAGCAACACCATCCTCTTCGAGGGCCAGCCCTTCCGCGGCCCGGTGATCTACAGCGGCGCCCTGGACGAGGCCTTCGGCTACCGCTTCGGCGAGCTGGCCTGGCGCTCGCTGCGCTTCGAGGTGAAGTCGGTCGAGCAGGACTTCCTGCAGCCGGTGGCGGTGGTGAACTACCCCAACGACCACGCCTACACGCGCATCACCGAGTTCAAGCACCTCACCGGGCAGCCGGTGCGCGGGGTCACCTCATTCTGCGAGGAGTACCCGCTGGCGTATGACCGCAAGGCGGGCCACGAGCCGTACTACCCCATCCCCAAGGCCGAGAACGACGCCGCCCACCGGCGCTACCTCGAGCTGGCGCAGCGCTTCCCCAACCTGGTCGTGATCGGGCGGCTCGCCGAGTACCGCTACTACGACATGAACGACATCATCCTGCGCGCGCTCGACCAGTTCGACCGCATGAAGGGCTGAGGGCCGGTCCGGGGGGACGTCCGCGTCGCCGGCTCCTCGATGCCCCTCACCGCACGATCAGGATCGGCGTGCCCACCCGCAGCTCCTTGGCCAGGAACCGGATCACCCGGTTCTCCACGGCCACGCAGCCCAGCGTCCAGTCGCTGCGCGTCACCTGCAGGATCTCCGGGTCCTTCGCCTCGTTCGCGGCGTACTCCGCGGCGGCGTGGGTGGGCGCCCCGTGCACGCCGAAGAGTCCGCCGAGCTTCGTGAAGAAGTCCGGGCACCGCCCCGGCCGCTGCGAGGCGCGGATGCGCTCCAGCGCCGCCCCCGAGTACGCCCGGCTCGCCACCGCCTCGGCCACGTCCTTCGGCCCCGGGTAGCTGATGGCGAAGAAGTGGGTGTACTTCGTCTCCTTCGCGCTGCTGCACAGCGTGTACTCGCCCTCCGGCGTGCCGTACTGCGGCGGCGGCTGATCCCAGTTCGTGCTCAGCCCCACCGGCACCGGGAAGCGCAGCTTGGTCAGCGTGGACTTGGGCGCATGCGGGTCGAAGTCCTTGAGGTCGATGCTCCGCTCCACCGGCTTCCCGTCGCGGAAGTAGTAGAGCAGCCGCCCCGTCTTGAAGACCACGAGGCACGGCTTCCCCTTCTGCTTCTGGACGAACGCCCGTGCCTGCGCGCAGCGCGCGATGCCCTCGTCGTCGGCGCCGCTGCAGGCCTCGGAGGCAAAGAGCTCGCCCGGGGACGCAGCCAGGGTCAACGAGAGCACCAGCGTGAGCATCGGGTCCTCCGAGAGGCTCGGTCAGAACTCGAAGCTGAGATCCATCGCGGCCAGCGGAGCAGCCGGCCCTTCGCGCCGCGCCTCCTCGAGCCCCAGCTCCCGCCGCAGCTTGCGGTTGTACGTGTCGGCGATCTCGCGGGCCGCGGGCGCATCGATGGGATTGGGGTCGATCACTGCCGCAACCAGCACCGCCAGGAGCCCGACGCCGACCGTTACGCCGCCCGCGATGAGCGGCGTCGAGTCACGCGAGAGGCACTGGTCCTTCACCACGTCGCGCTTGGTGCACGCCCCCGCGAGCCCCCAAGTGATG
>CAZAIE010000561.1:0-5477 GCA_964485035.1 uncultured Myxococcaceae bacterium
CCCCTGAGCCCCGCGTCGAGCCGAAGCCCGAGCCCGTCCCGGAGCCCGTCCCGGAGCCCGAACAGCCGAAGCCCGAGGCCAAGCCAGACCCCGTTCCCGAACCGCCGAAGCCCGAGACCAGGCCGGAGCCGACCCCGGAGCCGAAGCCCGAGGCGAAGCCACCCGAGCCGAAGCCCGAACCCAGGAAGCCGCCCAAGAAAGACCCGAAGCCCCGACCGGCCGACAAGCCCACGGCCACCCCGAACCCCGAGCCGGTGAAGCCGGGGCCCCAGGTGGCGATGGTCGAAGTGAAGCAGGCCTCGCTGACCATCGAGTCCGACCCCGGCTGCAGCGTCAGCCTCGACGGCCGTCCCGCCGGTACCACCCCCGTGCAACTGCGCGCCCTGGCTCCTGGCGAGCACACGCTGCTCCTGACCAACAAGGAGAAGGGCCTCAACCGGCAGGTCACGGTGGTGCTCAAGGAAGGCGAGGAGAAGCGCGAGAAGGTGAAGTTCGTCCCCGGGACGCTGGTCTTCCGCGTCCAGCCCTGGGCCTTCGTCGAGGTGGACGGCAAGCCCCAGGGCCAGACGCCCCTGCCCGACGGCGTCTCGGTCTACGAAGGCGAGCATCGGGTGCGACTGCACAACCCGGAGCTGAAGAAGGAGAAGGTGCTTCAGGTGCAGGTCAAGCCCGGCACCAAGGAAGTCATCAAGGTGAACTTCCTCGACGAGTAGCGCGGGTGGCTGCTCAGGGAGAGAAGTCCTCGGTCCGCCCCGCCACTCCGGGCTCGGCGCCGCTGCTGGTCGCCAGCGCCACCACCAGCGTGATCACCCCGGCCGCCACCACCCCGCCGCCCACTCCGTAGAGGATGTTGGCGTTCGTCGCCGACGACTGCGCGCGGTCGGAGAGGCTCTTCGCATCGCTCTGGAAGGTCGCCGCCTTGGCGTCGTTCGAGAGCCCCTGGGCGTCCACGCCGAAGTACGCGCCGCCCCCCATCAGCCCCGCGCCGATGACCATCAGCGGGATGGCCACCGCAAGGCCCAGCGTCCGGCCGGAGCTGGACGCAGTGGCCTTCACCTCGGGCGTCGGCCGGCTCAGCGGCACCTCGGGCGTCGCCACCGCGACCAGCTGCTTGGGCTTGTCCTCCACCCTCGGCTCCACGCGTGGGACGTCGGTGGGCTTGGGGTCGGGCTGCTGGACCAGCGGCTTGGGCGGCCTCGCCTTGGCCATGTCCTTGCGCGCCTTCTCGAAGACCGCCGCGACCTTGGGAGAGACGCCCTTGGGCAGCCGGGTGGTGTCGTCCAGCGCCAGGGCCTTCTTGAACGCGCTCTCAGCGCCCGCGAGGTCGCCCAGCTCCACCTGGACGAGGCCCATGTACAGGCTGATCTGCACGTCCTCCTGCATGGTGTTGTCGGGCTGCTTCTCGGCCTTCTTGAAGTTGTCCAGCGCCGACTCGTACTCCATGTCGCCGTAGAGCTTCATCGCCGCGTTCAGGTAGCGGTTCTGCGACTGGGCCGAGGAGACCGCCGGGGCCACCTGCACGAGCAGCGCCGTGAGCAGCAAGGCGAGGGAGGGAACGGTTCGCATGGCGCGGGATTGTACCTTCTGGACCTCGCCCCTGGCACTCCGTGCTGGCCCGCCACTGAACAGCCGTATAGCCTGCATCCATGCTTCCCTACGCCGAGCTCACCTGCCGCTCCAACCACACCTTCCTCACCGGCGCCTCGCACCCCGAGGAGCTCGTCGAGCGGGCAAAGGCCCTCGGACTCAGCGCCCTGGCACTCACCGACCGCGACGGCCTCTACGGCATCGTGAAGGCCCACGTCGCCGCCAAGGAGGCTGGGCTCAAGCTCATCGTCGGCTCCGAGCTGACCTTCGCCGACGCCGCGCCGCTCACGCTCCTGGTGCGCGACCTCACCGGCTACAAGAACCTCTGCCGGCTCATCACCCGCGGGCGCACCGCGCGGCCCAAGGGCGAGTCGTGCCTGCCGCTCTCGGCGCTCGAGGGCCACACCCAGGGCCTCTTCGCGCTGCTCTCGCTGCCCGACCCGCGCTCGGCGGCCGCCGCCCGCGAGTACTTCGGCGCCGACCTGCGCCTCGCCCTGGTGCGCCACTACTCCGCGGGCGACGAGCGCCGCATCCTCCAGGCCCGCCAGCTCTCCCAGGAGCTGGACATCCCGCTGGTGGTCACCAACGACGTGCACACCCACGTCCCCGCGCGCCAGCCGCTGCAGGACGTGCTCACCTGCATCCGCCTGGGCACGAGCCTCGACGAGGCGGGCCGACGGCTCTTCCCCAACGCCGAGCGCACGCTCAAGAGCCCCGAGGAGATGAACGCCCTCTTCGACGACCTCCCCGAGGCGCTGCAGAACACCGCCGCGCTCGCCGACGCCTGCACCTTCTCCCTCGACGAGATCGCCTACCAGTTCCCCGAGGAGGACCTGCCCGCGGGCCACACCGCCGACTCCTTCCTGCGCGAGCTGGCCCTGCGCGGCGCCGCCGAGCGCTACCCCGCCGGCGTCCCGGAGCAGACGCTCCGGCAGATCGACCACGAGCTCTCGCTCATCGGCGAGCTGCGCTACCCGGGCTACTTCCTCACCCTGCACTCCATCGTCCAGTTCGCGCGCAGCCGCGGCATCCTCTGCCAGGGGCGCGGCTCGGCGGCCAACTCCGCGGTCTGCTTCTGCCTGGGCATCACCTCCATCGACCCGGTGCGCATGGACCTGCTCTTCGAGCGCTTCATGAGCCGCGAGCGCAACGAGCCGCCGGACATCGACGTGGACTTCGAGCACGAGCGCCGCGAGGAGGTGCTGCAGCACATCTACGAGAAGTACGGCCGCGAGCGCGCGGCGATGGTCTGCGAGGTCATCAGCTACCGCGGGCGCTCCGCCATCCGCGACGTGGGCAAGGCGCTGGGGCTCTCGCTCGACCAGGTGGACCGGCTGGCCACCTCCATCAGCCGCTACGCGGAGACGGTGGGCCCCGAGCAGCTGGTGGAGGTGGGGCTGGACCCCGACGACCCCACCCTGCGCCTGGCCATCACCCTCGCCGCGGAGATCGAGGGCTTCCCCCGGCACCTGTCCATCCACACCGGCGGCTTCTGCATCACCCGCGGCCCGCTCTTCGACCTGGTCCCGGTGGAGAACGGGGCCATGGAGGGCCGCACGGTGCTGCAGTGGGACAAGGACGACGTCGCCGCCGCCGGGCTGATGAAGGTCGACCTGCTCTCGCTGGGCATGCTCACCGCGGTCGCAAAGTCGCTGGCCACCATCGCCGCGACGGAGGGCACAGCGCTCACGCTGGCGAGCATCCCCGCCGAGGAGCCGGACACCTACGCGATGATGCGCGACGGCGACACGGTGGGCGTCTTCCAGATCGAGTCGCGCGCGCAGATGAACATGCTGCCGCGCCTCAAGCCGCGCACCTTCCACGACCTGGTGGTCGAGGTGGCGATCATCCGGCCCGGGCCCATCGTGGGGAAGATGGTGCACCCCTACCTGCAGCGGCGCGACGGGCTGGAGCCGGTGGTCTACCCGCACCCGCTCTTCGAGCCCATCCTCAAGCGGACCCTGGGGATCATGCTCTTCCAGGAGCAGGTGATGCGGGTGGCGGTGGTGGGCGCGGGCTTCACCCTGGGCGAGGCCGACGGGCTGCGCAAGGCGATGAGCCACAAGCGCTGCCACGAGAAGCTCCTGCGCCTCAAGGAGCGGTTCGTGGGCGGGCTGCGCTCCTTGGGCGTGAGCCAGGAGGCGGGCGACGCGGTCTTCCACCAGCTCGAGAGCTTCTCGCAGTACGGCTTCCCCGAGTCGCACGCGGCCTCGTTCGCGCTCATCGCCTACGCCTCGGCCTGGCTCAAGCGCCACCACCCCGCGGCCTTCGTCTGCGGCCTGCTCAACTCCCAGCCCATGGGCTTCTACGCGCCGCACACGCTGCTGGAGGACGCGCGGCGCCACGGCGTCCCCTCGCTCGCGGTGGACGTGCAGTACAGCGACTACGACTGCACCCTGGAGCGGCTCTCGGACGAGGCGGCGGCGCGCGTGCGGCCCTGCGTCCCCCACTCTCCGGAGCGCCAGCCCTTCGGCGTGCGGCTGGGGCTGCGGCTCATCCGCGGGCTGCGCAGCGACGCGGCGCGGACGGTGGAGACGGCCCGGGCCAAGGGCCCCTTCCGCTCGCTCTACGACCTGTGGCTGCGCACCCGCCTCTCGCACCACGAGCTGGCGCGGCTGGCGGCCGCCGACGCGCTGGCCTCGCTGCTCCCCACGGGGACGAGCCGGCGCGAGGCGCTGTGGCACGTGCACGCGCTGCCCCAGGACGAGGGCGACCTCTTCGCGCGGGTGAAGCCGCCGGCAGAGGGCTCGCCGGCGCTGCCGTCGATGAGCGAGAAGGAGCGCATCCTCGCGGACTTCGAGGCCACCGGGGCCTGCGTGGACGCGCACCCGATGGGGCTCTTGCGGCCGGGGCTGGGGCGGTCGGGGGTGCTCGCCAGCAACGACCTGCCCAAGCAGCGCAACGGCCACGCGGTGCGCATCGCGGGGATGGCCATCGTGCGCCAGCGCCCGGAGACGGCGAAGGGCATGTTCTTCCTCACCCTGGAAGACGAGCACGGCTTCACCAACGTCGTCGCCACGCCGGACGTCTACGCGAAGCACCGGGTGGTGGCGCGGCAGGGGCTGTTCATCCTCGTGCACGGCAAGGTCGAGCGCTCCGGCCAGGTCATCAACGTGAAGGCGGAGCGGTTCGAGGAGCTGGGGCTGGGCGCCGAGGTCGCGGTCTCCTCGCGCGACTTCCACTGAGGCGACGAACCGGGTCGCGAGGTGAATCGCCCCAGGCAAGGAGACGTCCTGCCCTCGAAGCAAGGGGGCGCGACTCGCTCGGGTCCCCCCCCAAGGCCTGCTTGACCTCGCGGAGGTGTCGCGGCAACCTGCGTTCAACACACCCGCCACGCCTCTAGCTCGCAAGAGCCAAGCGCCTCAGGCGGGTTTTTCGTTCTGTGTTCTTGATGCCTATCCCGTACGCCAAGACCGCGCTCACGTTCGCGCAACAACTCGACCGCCTCGAACAGCGTGGTCTGGGCATTGGGGACCGCGCTCGCGCAATGGCGACACTGGAGCGGGTCAGCTACTACCGCCTGAGCGCCTACTGGCATCCGTTCCGCAAGGCAGCAGGACGCCTTTGAGGCCGGCGCCACGTTCGAACAGGCTGTCGGGCTCTACGAGTTCGACCGCCGCCTCCGTCTCCTGGTCCTCGACGCCATCGAGCGTGCCGAGATCGCGCTTCGGACCTCCATCACATACACCCTCGGACATGCCCACGGAGCGTTCGCCCACGAGGTCCCCGCAACCTTCCGCCCTTCCTTCACCCACGCCGACTGGATGACGAATGCCCTCCTGCCAGACGTCCAGCGGGCGAGAGAGAAGTTCCTGGAGCACTACAGGACGAAATATGTTGGCTCTCAGGACCATTCCCCACCCCCTTCTCACGAGCATTCCCCAGGGGTG
>CAZAIE010000562.1:0-5472 GCA_964485035.1 uncultured Myxococcaceae bacterium
TTCCAGCGCCCCGGCTCGGCGAGCAGCGCGGCGGCCCCCACCGACGCCAGCGGCAGCACCGGCAGCACCAGCCGCGGACCCCAGCAGATGCCTCCCCACCAGCACCACCAGTTGGCCACCACCAGCAGCGCCACCACCAGCGAGCCGCCCACGGCCACCGCGGCGCCGCGGTGCCTGCGCCAGAGCGCCCGCAGGCCCAGCACCGAGAGGACGAGGAGCGGGGCGAAGAGGAAGACGCTGCGCCCGAAGCCGAAGAGCAGGCCGTGCAGGCCGTCGAGGATCTTGAACCAGAAACCCTCGTTGTTGTACCCGGTGTTCAGCCAGGTCCCGAAACGCAGCCGGAAGGACACCGCCACCAGCGCGCCGCCCACGACCGTGGCCAGCACCAGCCAGCCCAGGAGCCTGCGCCGCCGCTCGACCAGGAACATCAGCCCCAACGCCGCGCCCGTGGCGATGGGGATGATCATGTTGTTCAGCGGCATCACCGCGAGGCAGGCGACCCCCAGCCCGAGGTGCAGCCGGCGCCCGCGGCGCAGGTACGAGAGCGCGCCGGCGAACGCCCCCAGCGCGAGCAGCGCGGTCAGCGGCTCGGAGAAGAAGCGCTTGGAGTACGGCCACAGGGGGTTCGTGAGCCCGAACACCGCGGTGACCACCGCCGCGCGCCGCGCCGGGACGTCGAGCAGCCGGGCCACGGAGAAGAAGAGCGGGACCAGCGCCACGGTGGCGAGCAGGCTCAGCCCCAGCCCCAGCCGGTGCGTCCAGAGCGCGTCCGCCCCTCCGTCGAGCCACAGCCCCAGCTTCATCAGCGGCGCCGCGAGCAGCGACTGCAGCGGCGGGTACTTGGAGGTGGGGCCGGAGTTGAGCAGCGCCTTGAAGCCGTCCCGCGCCAGCGCGACGCCCAGGTTGTAGCGCTGGTTCTCGTCCGGGGAGCCCATCTCGCTGTCGAAGGTCGACAGGTAGAGGGCGGCGAACCCCAGCGTGAGCAGCCAGGGCCTCGCCACCATCGCGGCGAGCAGGCGCCTGGCTCGGGATTCCCTTTCCACGCGCTGCTAGGCCTTGGGGGCGCTGGGGTCGAGGCCGGCCTTGCGCCGCGCCTCGAGCAGCTTCGCCACCTGATCGGGGGCCAGCTCGCGCAGCCCGCCCATCTGCCGCGCCAGGGTGACGATCTTCGCGTAGTGCTCGACCAGCTCCATGCGCAGGTACGCCTGGCTCAGGTCCTCGCCCACGGTGAGCACGCCGTTCCCGGCGAGGATCATCGCGTTGTGCCGCTTCACCAGGTCGGCCACCACCGCCCGGGACTCGGGGCTCTTGGGCATCGCGAGCGGCGCGGTGGGCACGCCCAGCCCGAGGCTGACCACGAACTCGGGGAGCACCGCGACCTCCAGCGAGGCCCCGGCCACGCCCATCGCCGTCGCGTAGGGTGGGTGGGCATGCAGCACCGCGCCCACGTCCTCGCGGGCCTGGTAGGCGACGATGTGCAGCTCCAGCTCGGAGAACGGCTTCTTGCGGCCCTCGAGCACCTTGCCCGAGGCGTCGACCACCAGCAGCGCCGCGTCGTCGATGTCGGCCTTGGAGATGCCGGTCGCGGTGATCAGCATCCGGTCGCCGGAGAGCCGCACCGAGAGGTTGCCGTCGTGGTTGGCGACCCAGCCCATGGCGTGGAGCTTGCGGGAGTGGGCCACCGCCTGCGAGCGCAGGCGCGGCGTGAGCACTTGGGACATGCCGGGACTCCTCAGGGCTTGGCCGGGACGTCGACGCTGTCGACGATGCCGACGATGGCGCTGCGGATGGGGAAGTCGGCGGTCTTGGGCTGGCCGAAGAGCTGGCGCACGCCGCCGCCCTCGGACATCACCAGCACCGAGTCGCCCTCGCCCGCCTGGACGCGGTCCACGGCGAGGAAGCTCTTGCCCGAGGCCTTGCCCGCCTCGTCGATGGGCTGGACCACCAAAAGCTTCAGGCCTGCGAAGACCTCGTGCTTCACGGTGGAGGTCACGGTCCCCAGCACGCGGCAGAGCCTCATGGCGCGCTCCGGTCGCGGGCGTCCACGCTGTCCACGATGCCCACGATGGCCGAGTCGACCGGGACGAAGGAGGGCTTGATGGCCAGCGCCGCCTCGCGGCTGCCGACCAGGAAGACCAGCTCGCCGGTGCCCGCCTGCTCGGTCGCGTCGACCGCGACCTCGTAGGGACCGCTGGGGGTCTTGTTGTGATCCAGAGGCTGCACGACGAGCAGCTTGCGCCCTTCGAGCCCCTCGTACTTGGTGGTTGCCACCACGGTGCCGATGACCTGTCCGAGGTACACGGTTCGTTCCCTTCGCAGAAGGCTGCCGGTTATAGCAGGCGGGTTTCCGATGGAGAAGCTTCCGGAAATGGGCCTGCGTTCGTGCGGGAGGCCGGGTGCGCTCGAGTGGGCAGGAGTGGGGGTGAGGGACCGCACAGGAGGCCCAGAGCGAACCGAGATCGGCCGCCGATCGGCCGCCGATGCCCCTGGGAGGCCCCAGACGGCCCGTGCTGAGGAGGAGGTGGGGGGATCCCTGCTTCAATACCCATGACCCTTCGAGAGCCTCTCCTGGGGCCACCTTGGAGCCCAGGAGGGCATTCCCGAGGCATCCGCATCAATCTGTAACTACTGGTCTTTTTCGCCATCCACGGCGTCGCCGCCGCGGGCCAGGCCGTACTTGTTGAGCTTGTCGTGGAGGGTCACCCTGCTGATGCCGAGGCAGCGCGCGGCTTCGCTGCGGTTCCCCTTCGCGGCCTTGAGCGCCTCGACGATCACCCCGCGCTCGTAGGCCTCGACGCGCTGCTTCAGGGTCAGCGAAGGAACGACGCCAGGGGCCGCGCCCGGGAGGACCGACGGGTCGAGCAGCCCGTCAACGGAGAGCGCCACCATGCTCTCGATGGCGTTCTCCAGCTCGCGCACGTTGCCCGGCCAGGGGTTGGCCCGCAGCCTCCCGAGCACCTCCTCGGTCAGGCTCAGGGGCCCGGTGCCGAAGCGCTCGGCGAAGCGCGTGAGGAACGCCCGCGCCAGCACGTCGATGTCCTCCGGCCGCTCGCGCAGCGGCGGAATGTGCAGGTGCACCACGTTGAGGCGGAAGAAGAGGTCCTCGCGGAACTCCCCGCGGGCGACGCGGTCCTTCAGGTCCCGGTGCGTCGCCGCGACGATGCGCACGTCCACCCGCCGCGAGCGGTCCTCCCCCACCGCGCGGATCTCGCCCTCCTGCAGCGCACGCAGCAGCTTGGCCTGCAGCGCCGGGCTCAGCTCGCCCACCTCGTCGAGCAGCAGCGTGCCGCCGTCCGCCTCGCCGAAGACGCCCGCCCGCGCGCGCACCGCCCCGGTGAAGGCTCCCTTGGAGTGGCCGAAGAGTTCCGCCTCCGCCAGCTCCGCGGTCACCGCTGCGCAGTTGAACCGCACGAAGGGGCGGTCCGCGCGCTTCGAGGCCCGCACCAGCGCCTCGGCGATGCGCTCCTTGCCGGTCCCGCTCTCCCCGGTGACGAGCACGGTCACGTCCCGCGGCGCGACCCGGGCCACCAGCACCGCGAGCCGGCTCATGGCCGGCGAGGCGAACACCAGCGACTTCGAGAGGTTCAGCTCCCCCGCGAGCTGCTCGTTCTCCATCGAGAGCTGCACCGTCTCCACCGCGCGCCGGACCACCGCGAGCAGCTCGTCCATCTCGAAGGGCTTGCGGAAGTAGTCGAAGGCCCCGAGCTTCATGGCCTCCACCGCGTGCTTCTCGGACCCGTGCGCGGTGATGAGGATGACCTTGGGGGGCTGGGACCGGGCGCGCGCCTTGCGCAAGAGCTCCAGTCCGTCGACGCGGGGCATGCGCAGGTCGGAGATCACCAGCTGAAAGGGGTCGGCGTCGAGCCGCTCCAGCGCCTCCACCCCGTCCGCCGCCTCGGCCACCTCGACGCCGTCGGACTCCAGGATCTCGCGCAGCGTGTAGCGCACCGCCGCGTCGTCGTCGACCACCAGCACCCGTGGCTTCATCGAGGCTCCATTCCGCGTGGGCTCACGCTTCGACCCCCGGCGGCGTCGCGGGCAGCGACAGCACCGCCGCGCACCCGCCGCCCTCCCGGGGGCCGAGGCTCAGCTCACCGCCGTGTTGCCGCGCCAGCGCCCGCGCCACCGTGAGGCCGACGCCGTTGCCCTTGGGCTTGGTGGTCGCCCCGGGCTCGAAGAGGCGCGGGAGGATGGATGGGTCGAGGCCGGGGCCGCGGTCGAGCACGCGCACCTCGGCGCCCGTCGCCCTGGCCTCGCACGCGAGCTCCACGCGCCCGCCCTTCGCGCTCGCGTCGAGCGCGTTCTGCACGAGGTTGATGAGGACCTGCCGCACCTTCCGCGCATCGCACACCACCTGCGCCCCGCCCTCGACCTGGAGGTCCACGCCGCGCTCACGGGCGATGCCCTCGTGGAGCGCCGCCACCTCCTCGCAGAGCCCCCGCAGGTCCGCCCGCTCCACCGAGAGCGGCAGGAGAGGCCGCGAGAAGTTCAGGAACTCCTCGAGGATCGCCTGCATGCGGTCCACTTCCTGGCGCAGCACGCCCAGCCGCTCGGCGCCCTTGCCCTCCCCCACGTTCTGCGAGAGCAGCGCCGCGAGGCCCTTCACGCTGGCCATGGGGTTCTTCAGCTCGTGGGCGATCTCCCCGGTGAGTCCGATGAGCGCCTGCGAGCGCTCGGTGTGCTCCCGCCTCAGCGCGTCGTTGGCCTCCAGCGCCCGCCAGAGCATGGACTCGAAGACGCTCCGCAGCGCCCAGCCCAGGACGTGGGCAAGGACGATGGCGAAGTCGAGGAAGGCCGCCGAGTACCAGAGGTGGGCGTCGCCGTGCCCGCCGCGCGTTCCACCGCCCAGGGTCTGGGGGTTGAAGTCCGGCAGCCACCCGGCAATCGCGATCCACGCAAAGAGCCAGGGCGCGGCGAGCTGCAGGGCGAAGCAGAGCCAGTAGTACCAGCGCCGGTCCGCGATGATCATCCCGGCGAAGAGGGCGATGACCAGGATGAGCGGCATGAACGGGCTCTCGAGCCCCCCGCTCGCGAACGAGCCCACCACCTGCCCCACGATGCCCACCGAGAGGTTGAAGTCCGCCGCCCGCGGCGCCATCCCCCGCCGCCGGTAGCGGTAGGCCTCGAGCAGGCTCAAGACGACGATCCCCAGACAGAGCGGGACCAGCACCCAGCGTCGCCAGGGCACGTCCTCGACCGCCGCCAGGAGGAGCAGCAGCGACGCCGCCACCGGGCCGATGTAGGCGCGGGCCCCGACGATCTTCCCGAACATGCGGGCGAACTCCGACCGCTGGAGCTCGTCGTACCCCGCGGGCGGTGTGGTTCCTGGCATGTGGTCGATCATTACGCGAAGGCCCCTCTGCTGCCCACGCCGCGCTACGGCAGGTTCCCGGTCGCCTTGGCGAGCGCCACCCCGGCCATCCCCACGCGGGCCCGGGCGTCGGCGAGCCCGACGTCGGCGAGGTACAGCCG
>CAZAIE010000563.1:0-5471 GCA_964485035.1 uncultured Myxococcaceae bacterium
TGCTCCTGCTCCCGCTCGTCGGGTGCGTGGCCTCCGACCCCGCGCTCCAGCGCCAGTACGACAGCCTCGAAAAAGAGCGCCAGGCCGTCCGCGCCGAGATCAACCAGATCGCCGCGCGCGGCGAGCAGACCTTCCAGGATGCGACCAACGCGGAGCGCCAGACCCGGCACGCGGTCAACGCAGCCTCGCGCTGCACCGGACCCCGCGGAGCACTGCGCCCGTCCCAGCCGCTGGCCTTCGGACCGGTCCGCTTCAAGTACAAGACGAAGACCTTCTACTTCACCGACGCGGCCCCCTTCGACCAGGCGTCCTGGCAGTGCGTGCAGGAAGCGCCCAGCGCCCGCTAGCGAGGCCCACACACCATGCTCCAGCGCCCTCTCGCCTCCCTCGTCCTCTGCCTCGCCCTCGCCGCCTGCGGCGTCACCCAGTCCAGCATCCGCAACATGCAGAGCGGTCTGCAGCAGGACCGCGCCGAGCTCGAGGCGGCCCGCTCCGCGGGCAACCCCATCCTCGACTACGCCAAGGCCCTGCGCTCGACCGGCCCGCGGGGCAGCTACGTGCTGCTCACCCCGGCCGACGTCCTGCGCGCGATGGGCGAGTTCCTGCCCTACGACATGCCCGCCCAGGACCTCATGGGCACCCGCGGCAGCGGGCGGTTCGTCATCAAGCAGGCGACGCAGCCCCAGTTCCTCTCGCGCAACCGCGTCCACCTGCGCCTGCTCTTCCAGGGCATCGGCGTGAACGTCTCGGGCGTCCCCGCGGCCTACGCTGGCGAGGTCGCCAAGGTGAAGGAGGGCATCGCCGCGGGCGCCTGGGCCGACATCGAGGCGACGCTCCTCTACTACCCGCAGACCGGAGGCCTCTCCATCCGCACCACCTGCAGGGACGTGAACCTGCTGCGGAACAACGAGAGCAAGTACCGCTCCGAGATCCAGACGTACATCAACCGCCTGCTGGACCGGCCCATCGTCATCGGCATCCCCACGCTGAACGGCCTGCGCGCCGAGGGTGTCTTCGTCACCGGCAACCACGTGGTGGTCGAGTACGCCCAGTAGCCGTTCCCAAAGCCCGGTCCCCACGCTAGCCTCCGGCCCTCCCTCGCCCCGGAGCCCCGATGCGCGCCCGCCTCCTCGCCTGCCTGCTCTGCCTGCCCGCAGCGGCCGGAGGGGCAGAAGAGGCCGGAGCGGACGCCTCGACGCCGCAAGTCGATGCCTCCGACGCCCTCGCCGGGCTTGCGCGCGCCGACCGCCTCGCTCTGGAGGCAGCTCGGGACGCCTCGAAGCCGGTCCGCGAGGCCCTCGCCAAGGTCCAGGAGCGGCTGGCCGGCGCCCAGCGCGTCCTGGGACGGCCCGACCCCGTCCAGGCGGACCTCTGGAGCGAGCTGGGCCGGGCCGACCTCCACCTGTCCCAGGCCCAGGCGGAGGAGCAGCGGCCCGACGCCGCGAGGAAGATCACCCAGGCCCGCAGCGAGGTGAGCGTCGCGCGCGAGGCGCTGGCCCGACGGCTGGGCGCGCTCACCGCCCCCGCCAGCGAGCCCACGCGCAGGGGCCCGCCCCAACCGATGCCCGAAGAGGCGCTGCAGTCCCTGCTGGGCGTCGCCGACCACGAGAGCTGGGACGACCTGCTCGCCGCCCTCGACGCCGGCACCAAGGACCACCTGCTCGCGCCCGCCCAGGCGAAGGCTGTCCTCGCACGACTGCCCTTCACGCACCTGAAGCTCATGCTGGCGCGCCGGATACAGGACCGGCTCGCCGAGCCCAAGGCCCTCGCCCAGCTCGAGGCCGCCTTCCCCTTCGACTCCGACCGCGTGGCGCTGCGCACGCTGCTCGCCGGCGGGGCGGTCGCCCCGCCGCGGCCACAGGATCCCAGCGAGGCCTCGCAGCTCGTCGCCCGGGTGAAGGAGGGCTTCGCCGCGTCCATCGCCCAGCAGGTCCTTCGCGAGGAGGTCCCGCGCCGCTACTTCACCGTGGACCAGCTCTCGAGGCTGTTGGGCGCCTTCCCCACCTTCGAGGCGCGGCTGCGGGCCCTGGAGACCGTCCGGCCGCACGTGCTCGACCCCGACGAGTGGCAGAGCCTCGAACCCCACTTCGCGACGATGCCCGACCGCGCCCGGCTGCGCTCGCTCTTCGCCGCCGACGCCCGCTGACGGAGCCCCCATGGACCGGCTGATCACCCTCGCCTGGGTCGCGCTGCTCGCGGCCATCGTGGCCGCCCTGAACGTGTCCGGGTTCCGCGCGGAGTTCGAGGCCACGACGCGCGCCCACCCCTACCTGCTGGGGATGGTGAAGATCGGCCTGCTCGGGATCATGGGGGAGCTGCTCGGGAAGCGTCTCGCGCGCGGGGTGTGGCAACTGCGCGGCATCCGCATCGGCCAGCGCGTGCTCGTCTGGGCCTTCCTGGGCGTGGTCTTCGCCGCGGTGTTCCCGCTCTTCTCGTTCGGCGTCGAGGGGCTCCTGAAGCAGGGGCTCTTGCCCGGGGCCGACCAGCCGCTCGCGGTGGCCTTCTTCAAGTCCGCCTTCATGAACCTGATCTTCGCGTTCCCGATGATGGTCTTCCACCGCGTCACCGACACCCTCATCGACCGCGGGCAGCTCTTCACCCGCTGGCCGCTGGTCGAGGTCTACGTGGGCATCGACTGGAAGACCATGTTCCGGGTCGTGGGCGCGGCCTGCTTCTGGTTCTGGATCCCCGCGCACACGCTCACCTTCATGCTGCCCGCCGAGTACCGGGTGCTGAGCGCCGCGCTGCTGGCCATCGCGCTGGGCTTCATCATGGGCCTCGCGAACCGGCGCAAGGCCCAGGCCTGACCTTCGTCAGTTGGTGAGCGGGATCGTGGGCAGGCAGACGATGGCCGCGTCCTTCGCCGCCGGGTTCTGCTGGTCTTTGAGCTCGACGTAGGTGAAGTAGCCGGTGAGGTTGATGGCGGTGAAGGGGATCTTGATCTGCGTGGCGTCGGAGACGCTGGTCACCCATCCCGAGATGGTCCCGTCGGCCTTCAGCGTGAGCCCCTGCGGCAAGCCCCACTTCGTGGTGAGCCACGAGAGGCTCGAGGGCGGCGCGGTCTCGGTCCAGGTGTAGGGCTTCACCCCGCCCTTGGCGGTGAGCTTGGTCGAGTACGGCACCAGCTGCACCAGGGTCGGCAGCGCGACCAGCTTGGTGACCAGCAGGTTGTAGGTCTTGTCCCCGGTGATCTGGAGCGGGGCGATCTTCACCAGCATCGAGAGCGCCTGGTCCGCGTAGCCGGGAGGCGTGAGCGAGTCCACGACGCGGAAGGTCATCTGGAAGGTGCCGTGCTCCTCCGGCGCGCCCACGAGCTTCCCGCCGGGGCCGACCTCGACGCCGCGCGGGAGCGCCCCGCCGGCCAACAGCCAGGCGTAGGGCGACTGGCCGCCCGACGCACCGAGCGTGGCCGCGTACGGCTCGCCCATCTCGCCGTCGGGGAGCGTCCTGGTGGTGATGGTCAGCTTCCCCTTCGGCGCCACGTCCAGGACGAGCTGTCGCTGGTCGAAGGCCTGCAGCGCGTCGACCACCTTCACCGTGAACGACTTGCTGCCGGGAATGCCGCTCGGCGTTCCCGCGAGGCTGCCGTCGGGGAGCAGACTCACGCCGTCGGGGAGCGTCCCGGAGGCGAGGCTCCACTGGTAGGGCAGCTTCCCGCCCTCGACCTGCAGCTTGAACGAGTAGGCGGTCTCGGCCGCCGCCGAGGGCAGCGCCACCGTGAGGATCTTGGGGAGGGTGGGCATACAGGCGCCGTCGAGGCAGGTCTCCCAGTCCTTGCAGTTCTCGCGGCTCACGCAGGAGACGCAGCGGCCGTAGACGCAAGGCTGGCCGCCGGGGCACGCCGAGGCGATCCACTTGCCCGCCGCGTCGCAGGTGTAGAGCGTGTTCAGTCCGCACTCGCGGGAGCCGGGCGAGCACCCCGCCCCGAGGCAGGTCCCGTCCACGCAGGCGGTGCCGCTGGCGCAGGCCGTCCCCGTCTCCCACGCCGAGCCCGAGGCGTTGCACCGCTCGGGAACGCCCGCCGGCGAGCAGCGGACTGCATCCGGAGTGCAGACGCTGGGGACGCAGGCGCCGCCCGCGCACACCAGGCCCGGGCCGCAGGGGACGGGCGGCCGGAAGCCCTGGCCGTCGGTGGTGCAGGAGCGGACCTCCCCGTCCTTGCAGTCCTTGGAGTCGGGGACGCAGACGAGCTGCTGGCACGCGCCCTGGTGGCAGAGCTTCCCGGCCTCGCAGCGCCGGGCCTGCCAGCCGCCGGCCTCGGAGCACTCCAGCACGTAGTCCGGCAGGCCGAAGCACGTGGGCTTCGCATTCGCGCACAGGGGCGGTGGCCCGGCATCGGGGAGCGGTCCGGCATCGGCACCGGGCGCAGCCGCGGCATCGGGAGCGGCCCCTGCATCGAGATCGGGGGAGACGAGGTCGGTGGTCCCACACCCCACGAGGAGGGTGGCGAGCAGGGCGATGGCGTGGCGCAGGTTCATGGGCTCCCTCGGGGCAGAGGCGGGCAGAGGATACCCAAGGAGGGCGAGGCAGGCACGGCCCGCGCCGGGGGAGGCGGGCGCCGACGGGTCACCCGGCAGATCGCGGCCGGAGCTCGCGCGTTCGAGGATTACGCGGCCGAATAGGCGAATGAATTGAATGGAGCAATTGGCCCAACATTGACTTTCCAGGAATCGGCGAGTACATTCTTTCCCACTCGCAGCAAACGAAAGCAGGAGTTCGATGGCTTTGGCGCTCAACAGGCGGAACCCCGCGACGGCAGAGAAGGCGCAGATGGCGCGCTTCCACGCCCCAGTCGCGTGCCCGGCCTGCGGTCGCTACCAGCCCAAGTGCGATAGCCGCAGCATCTCGCCGAGCCTGCCTGGCCCCTAGAGCTTCCAAGGATATTTGGACCTCTGAGGGCCGGGCGAGCAAAGCTCCCCGGCCCTCTCCTTTTGCACTGGAGTCGACGCCGGAGACATCGAGACATCGGGGGCGGACCGACTGACCCGTGAACCCGGGCGCGAGAAGAATGCCCGGCGCTGAAACAATTCCGGATTTGCATTCAATTCGAATTCGACGTGTCGGCAATTGAATTGCCGAGTGAGGAAGCGTGCGGCTGTAGCTCAGTCAGCAGAGCGTCGCCTTGCCAAGGCGAAGGTCGCGGGGGCAGCGCCCGCCAGCCGCTTCAGCAGCAGCAAGTACGGATGCGTAGACCGCCATGGCTGCGGGCTGGGCTGTAGACCCAGCGTCCCTCCGGGGGCCACAGGGGTTCGATTCCCTTCGCATCCAAGGAGAGCAGCACCGCAGGGCGGCTGTGTGGTGGGCGTGGTGGAGCGTCGAAAGGGTGAGCAGTCCCGAGTAGTCCCGAGCGGCTTCTTTGACAGCGTCGTCGTCGATAGCAGGGGGCGCACCCCGACCCGTGGAGTCTTCGCGGGCGGGTGCGCCAGAGTTCGTTCCGATCGCGTCTAGCCGATTTGGGACTGGAAGCGAAG
>CAZAIE010000564.1:0-5462 GCA_964485035.1 uncultured Myxococcaceae bacterium
CCATGAGTGCGGTCACCGCCCCGGTCACCGCCACCACCAGCATCGCGGTCTCCGTGGGCAGCGGCTGGTCGAACTGGAGCGCGAGCCCACACCGCCACGGCCGCTCGCCGCGATGGAACATGCGCCGGACGCGCGCGTGCACGTGGACCTCGTGCTCGGTCCGCTCAGCGATGACAGTGAGCACGACGGAGTCGCCCACGTCGAACACGCCCTCCGACAAGAGCAGTGCTCCGGTGCGGCTGATGTCCTGGGTCACGGCGAGGCGCGACTTGCCCACGCCCTCGACGCGTGCGACCAACGCGACCCGCAGCCGGGGGTGCTCACGGCGCTCGACGGAGCCCGCCATCTCCTGCTCCCGCTCCATGGAGGCTGCGTAACGCACCCTCCGAACCCTGCGCAACGTCACCTCTGGGCCTGATGCTCGAGCCAGCGATGCAGTGTCGAAGTCCACCCCCAGAGGGGGCCGTTCATAGCACGGAGCGACTGGTGTTTGCCGCGTGCAGCCTGCGCGACCTATCGTGCGCTCCGCCATGGACGCCCCCACCCCCACGCGGTACCAGGTCCTGTCCGAGATCGGCTCGGGAGGGATGGGCCGGGTCTTCCGCGCCCGCGATCTGAGGCTCGGGCGCGAGGTGGCCCTGAAGCGGCTGCTGCCTTCCCTCGCCTCAGAAGCGGCGGCGACGGAGCGTTTCCTGCGCGAGGCGCGTGCGGCCGCGGCCTTCAGCCACCCCTTCGCGGTGCATGTCTACGACGTGGACCAGGACGCCGAGGGCCCCTTCATCGCCTTCGAGTTGGTCCCGGGAGGGAGCCTCGCCGACAAGCTGCGCGGGGGTCCGCTGCCCGCCCGCGACGCCCTGCGCCTCGTCCGCCAGGTGGGAGGCGCGCTCTCGGCTGCGCACGCGGCGGGCATCCTGCACCGGGACGTGAAGCCCTCGAACGTCCTGCTCGACGCCCAAGGACACCCGCGGCTCACCGACTTCGGCCTGGCGCTGTTCGAGGGTCGGGGGGAGCTGACCCGCTCGCTGGTGGGCACGCCCGAGTACATGGCGCCCGAGCAGGCCGGAGAGCCGGGACAAGTCGACGCGCGCGCGGACCAGTACGCCCTCGCCGCGACGCTCTATGCCTGCCTCACCGGCGAGGCCCCCCGGCTCATCCGCGAGTCGCGCATCCCCGAGGGCCTGCGTCCGGTGCTCCTCAAGGCGCTCTCGACCGACCCCGCTGGCCGCTACCCGACGATGGACTCGTTCCTCCGGGCCCTGGAGACGGCGGGCGGCGCACGCACCGTGAGGGCCCGGCGACTCTTCGCCCTGAAGGTGGTGGGCGCGCTCGGTGCCGCGGGCTCCCTGCTCTCGCTGGGGTACACGCTGTTCCAGCCCGGTTCCGGCGGCCGGCGGCCTGCCGCACGCACCTCCTACTCCACCTTCTCCACGCCCGAGCGGCCCGCGGTCCCCAGCCCCCCGCCGAAGGTCGCGAGCGGCGTCGTCGCCCGGCAGCCCGAGGTCGACGGCCGGTTCGAGCAGATGCAGATCCACAAGTCGGTCGTGGACTCGGGGTACGCCCTGGGCTTCGTGGTGAACCACGGCGAAGCCCCACTCGAGCGGCCCAAGGTGGAGCTGCGCTTCCTCGACGCCGACGGCGGGCTGGTCCAGGCGGCGACCGGTTACTGCCCGGCCGATCGGGTGGAGCCAGGCGGCCGCTTCCCGGTCCAGGTGCTGCTCAAGCCCCACCCAGTCCGCTACGCCAAGGTGGAGTCCCAGGTCGTCACTTCGCCGGGCTACACGCGGCCCAGCGGCGCCCTGGAGGTCGTGGAGCAGAAGATGGAGCCGGACCGCTTCTCCGGCCAGCAGCTCTTCACCAAGGTCAAGAACGTGGGAGCCGTGGCGGTCTCCTACCCCGAGGTCGCGGCCGTGGTCTACGACGCCTCCGGCCAGCTCATCGGCTTCGGGTCTGGCTACCTCGCCTCGAAGAGCCTCCCTCCCAGTCAGGAGAGCACCGCGACCGTGCGGATCACGACCTATGGCACCCAGCCCCCCGCCCGGTTCGAGGTCTATCTCTACGGAGCGCAGGAACGATGACTCCAGAGCACCTCCCGCCTGGGGAGGTTTCGGGGGAGCGCCCGGCCGGAGCTTGACAGCACGCGTCAAGTTCCCGCAAATACAGGGAATCATGGATGTTCGGGCAGAGCCGCCCCGTTCGTCCCCGGAGTTCCTACCCGATGTGCCGAGTCCTCCTGTCCGTGGCCGTCCTGGCCGCTCTCTCTGCGTGTAGCGCCGAACACAAGGAGCAGCACGGCGTCGATGCTGGCACCTCCCGCGACGCGGGCGTGGTCTCCGCGGGCGACGACCGTTTGCGCCAGAGCGATTTGCGCGGGGCGCGCGCCGGCTTCGAGGCCGATCTCCAGGCCAATCCGCAGGACCCCCACGCGGCCTTTGGCGCTGCTCTCAGCCGGACGCTGCTGCTTCCGGACCACCCGGCGCTGGTGCAGTTCTTCGATGGATGCGCCCAGCCGCACGTCGACGCCGCCAACCAGCTCTTCGGTCCGTCGGGGCTGCTCACCCGCGATCGAGACGCCCGCGCAGGTTCCGGCACCATCCGCGTCGCTCGCAAGGCGAACAACGGCGCGCTCACCACGGTCGGGTTCCGCATCGACTCCCTGCGCACCACCGTCGTCCGGGAGGGTGAGGAGCGCCGGCTGGTGATGAAGGCCCAAGACGCCGCCTACGAGGGCGGGCGCCACGCGGCTTCGTTGGAGCTTCGGGTCTCCTACTCCGAGCCGAGCACGACGCCCGGCCTTGGGCTCATGAACGGCCTCGAGATCGCCGCCTCCGACTTCCGCGGGACGATCACCTTCTCGCTGCCGAGCGCGGACGGGCTGATCTGGGACACCTTCACCACGCCCCTGGCCGGAAGCCTCGTGTTCCAGACCGTCGGCACCGGCGCGAGCGGCGACGCCATCACCGTGGAGATGAAGGACCTCTACCTCGAGGGCCGCCCGTCCAGCTGCGGCGCGACCTGCCCCTCCGAGTGGCCGGAGCTGATGCTCGACGGGACGCTGGTGGACACGGTGACCGCCGCCGCCACTTTGAGCCTCCCCTTCCAGACAGTGGAGTCGGACCCCGGACCGCCGCACCGCGACGCGCTGGTGGTGCTCATCGAGAAGTGCCCAGGGCTGTCGATGGAGCAGCTGCGCCAGGTCGGGCTCGCGATGCTGGCCGAGCTCGGCGAGATCCACGGGCTGCTCGACGTGGTGCTGAAGTCCCCCAGTGCGGAGGCCTTCCAGTTCCAGGTGCCAGGGGGCCTTTTCTTCGTGGAGGGGGCGATCCCGCTCAACGTGACCGACGCGCGCGTCTTCCGTACCGTGGTGAGCACCCTGCTCGCCCTGGGCCACGGCTCCTCGCAGTACCGCACCCTCTCCAAGAAGTTCGACGAGCTGATCGGCGGCTACCAGCGCTGGCTCGACACCTCCCCGCTCCCGCCCACGGCCCGCGAGGAGCGCGGCTTCGTCGTCCGCGCGCTGGTGAAGGACCTGAACGACACCTTCCTGGGCCGCCAGCCCGGGTTCGAGCTCGCCTCGGCGCGCACCTGGCTGCTGCAGGCCCTGGACGACGCGACGAAGGCGGTGAGCCTGGAGCCGAAGAACGCGGGAGTGTTCAACTTCCAGACCGCCAACTCCAAGGAGTTCGCCGCGGACCTGAAGGCGCAGCTCGACTTCCTGCGGGCGTCGGTGGAGCAGGCCGAGCCGCAGCCGTTCCCCCACTCCCCGGACTTCCGCCTGTCCCTGCGCACCGCCTTCGAGACCCCGGTCGACCTCACCGCGCTCCACGCAGCCTCCAAGGACGGCGCCGGCGTCTTCCTGCTGCGCCCGGGCGACCCCCAGTCTCCAGCGGCCTTCGAGCGCAACGACGCGCTGGACGTGGACCTCGAAGCCGTGACGCAGGCGTTCGCCCCGGTGCTCCACCTCCCCGCCGACCTCTCCGAGCAGGTCTGCGACCCGGCGCTCTTCTGCCCCGGGCGCTACCGCTGTGTCGCCGACGGGCCCACCACGCCCCGCGGCCACTGCCAGACTCCCGACTTCGCGTTCATGGACAAGGCCGCCATCGAGCGGGCGCTGCCCTCCTCGGGCGACCCGGCGTTCTTCGACGTGGACGCGCTCCTCCCGCTCCAGGTGCTGTTCGAGTAGCGCAGGCGGCCGGCGGAAGGACGTTGGCCGAGCCAAAGCGAAGCGAGGCGAGCCGCTGAGCACGACGTGAGGCCGCCGCCGGGCACGGCGACCGAAGAGAAAGACCGTGGGAGGCAGAGACAAGGCCGGCGGCTCGGTCCGCGACGACTCACTCAGAGCAGGTCCGACGTCCGCAGCCCTGGCGCCACCACCTTCAAGACGTGCACCGGCGTCCCCGGGGTGAGGTCGAACGCGCCCACCGGCTCCCCTCGACGCGCAAGGGCCTCGACCACCGCCTGCAGCGCCTGGCGTGGATTCCGCGCGGTCACGTGGGGAAGCTCGACTGCCGAGCGCACGGCGTCCACCGCGCTGCACAGCGCCCAGAGGCGCTCCGCACCTTCGCGGTCCGTCGAGGTGATGTCCTCGCGCGCGCCGTGGATGTCGGTGAGCCGTGACTGGGCCGCCTCGAGCAGCGCCCCCAGGAGCGCAGAGGCCGGGTCCAGCGCGCAGGCATACCCAGCGGTCAGTGGCACCGGCCCCCGCTCGGCGTCGAAGAGCAGCGCCCCCGCGACCGGCAGACCGAAGCCTTCGTCCGGGGTGAGGTCGAACAGGAAGACGTCGAAGCCACGCCGGCGGATCGCCGACTCCCAGGCGGCCACCCGCGGTGGGAGGTCGTCACCCAGGAGACGCTCCTCCACGACGTCGGGCCCCCAGCCTTCGGGGAGGACCCGTGCGAGCTGGTCCCGCTCCACCACCTCCAGCAGCGCATGGAGCAGGGCCCGCTCGCGCTCCGGGTGCGCGCCCATCCCGTTGGTCGTCCAGCGCACGAGCGCAGGGCCCAGCGACGCCGAGCCGGCAGGCGGACAGTGCAGCGCCTGCGCCGGGACCCGGACCTCGGCTTGCGAGACCAGCTCGACGCCCGTCGCCCAGGCCAGCCGCACTCCGGGACCGAAGAGCTCCGGGGCGACGAGCGCGCCCGCCGAGCCGAGCTTCGAGGGCAGCCAGGTCGTCCCAGGTCGCCGCGCCAACTCGGACACGGAGCCCCAAACGAGCTGCTCTGTGCGAACGGTCTCGCTGGCCCAGAGCTCGGCTGCCTCGAGCGCGGCCCCGGCCTCTGCCGCCTCGGGGGTCTCGCCCTTGCCATTGCAGACCTGGAGGACGTGACCGCCGGGGCGGACCGCGCAGGCCACGTGTACGCCGGTCCGGTCGAGGCCGGTGACCTGGGCCACCCGCGAGACGCCGATGGCCCGGCAGAGGCCGCGCAGCTCCTTCGGGGTCACCGGCACCGCCCCAGGGTGGTGCC
>CAZAIE010000565.1:0-5460 GCA_964485035.1 uncultured Myxococcaceae bacterium
TACTTCCCCTGGTCGAGCTTCCGGGAGGCCGTGGACACGACGCGGGTGCCCTGGATGGCCGACGCCGCGCACCAGCCACGGCCACTCCCCGGCGTCGGGGTGGGGACTCCCCCGCGCTTCCCCACCGAGACCGGGAAGGTGGAGTTCAAGAGCGACCTGATGGCGCGCTTCGGCGCCCCCGCCGTCCCCGACTACGTGCCCGCCAGGGTCCGGCCGGGGCCCGAGTTCCCGCTGTGGCTGGTCACCGGCGGCCGCACCCGCAACTTCGTGAACTCGCAGTTCCACAACGTCCACTCGGTGGTGATCAAGGACCCCGAGGCCAGCGTCGAGCTGCACCCCGACGCGGCGAAGGCCGCGGGCGTCGCCGACGGCGACCAGGTCCAGATCCGCTCGCCGCACGGCCAGGTCGAGGCGCGGCTGCGGGTGACGGACCGGGTCCACCCGCTCACCGCCGTGGTCCCCGCCGGCTGGACGCGCGGCAACGCCAACCTGCTCACCGACGGCACGGCCCTGGACCCGGTCACCGGCTTCCCCGCGGTGCGCTCCGGGGTCTGCCGGGTCTCCCCGGCGTCGGGGCCGGGTTCACGCCGCGAGTGACTCTGGTGCGGGTCGTCAAGCCCCGAGTTGCAGGCCCTGCGCAACGTGCAGATCGTCCGCTCGGCCTCGTTGCCGGATGCGGAGGCGATCGCTAGACTCCCTGGCACTTCTATGCCGCTCCCTCCGGAAGAGCTGCGCGATCGCTTCCGCGCGACGTTGCTTGGGTGCGCCATCGGGGACGCGCTCGGCTTTCCTTTCGAGGGCGCGCCACCGGAGGCGATCGCCCGGATTCCGACCATCGCCGAGGACTTCGTGTCCCGGCCGCGGGGCCGCTTCCAGAAGGGCCAGTACACCGACGACACGCAGATGACGCTGGCGCTGGTCGAGGCCATCACCGCCGAGGGCCGGGTGGACGGGCGCGCCATCGCCCAGAAGCTGGCCCTCCTGTGGCGGGACGGGACCATCCTCGCGGCCGGCGCGGCCTGCACCGAGGCGGTGGAGCGGCTGCTGCAGGGCATCCCGTGGATGAGCGCGGGGGCGGCCATCGGCCGGGCGGGCAACGGCGCGGCGGCGCGGGCATCTCCCATCGGCCTTTATGACCACGACGACTTCGCGCGCATCCCCCGCGACGCCGAGGTGCAGGGGGTCATCACCCACAAGGACCGGCGCGCCCAGGCTGGCGGCGCGGCGGTGGCTGCGGCGGTGGCGCTGAACCTGGGCGACCCGCTCCCGCCCGACATCTACTGCTTCCGGGTGGCGCAGGCGGTGGCGCCGCTGGACGCCGAGTTCGCCTCCGAGATCGAGCGGCTGCCGCAGCTCGCGCGCTTCGAGCCCATGCCCGCCTCCCGGGTCATCGCCCGCGCCGGGCTCGCCCCGCTGCAGCAGAGCGACTGGCCCGGCATCAGCCCCTACGTAGTGCCCTCGGTGCTGATGGCGCTCTACGCCTTCCTGCGCGAGCCAGAGGACTTCCGGGCGTGCATGAACGTGGCGCTGCGCGCCGGGGGCGACGCGGACTCGGTGGCGGCGATGGCGGGGGCCATCAGCGGCGCGCACCTGGGCTGCATGGGGCTGCCGGCGCGGCTGCGACGGGGCGTGCTCAACGCCGACCGCATCCTCCTGGCCGCCGACAAGCTGTTCGAGCTGAAGCTGGCCCAGCGCGAGAGCGTGGCGTACGCCCGCGTCGGCGCGTCGGCCTTCCTCCCCCGCAAGCGCTGAGCCGAGGCCCGCAGCATGATCCGCGCCGTCGTCACCGACATGGACAACACCCTCTACTCCTGGGTGGACTACATCGTCCCGTCGCTGGAGGCGATGGTCGCGAGCCTGTGCGAGACCACGGGCTTCCCCAGGGTGCGGGTGGTGCAGGCGCTCAAGGAGGTCTACGAGCGCTACGAGTCGAACGAGTACCCGTTCGCCATCCAGGAGTCGAACCTCTACACCGCGTTCGCGAACGACTTCGACTCCTTCGAGAACCTGGTCATCCGCCCCGCGCGCGAGGCCTTCAGCGCCGCGCGCCGCCGCTACCTGCAGCCCTACCGCGGGGTGGTGGAGACGCTCGTGGCGCTGCGCCAGGCGGGCGTCCCGGTGGTCGCGCTGACCGACGCGCCGCGCAACCCGGCCGAGCGCCGGACGCTGCGGATGAAGCTGGACCAGCACCTCACCGCCATCTACACCCTGCCCGCCTTCGGGTTCCCGCAGACCGGCGTGGCCAAGGAGATCCTCGAGCGCGAGCAGGCGGGCGGGGTGAAGCTGTCCTGCCCGGTCGTCGAGCTGCCGAAGGAGTACGAGAAGCCCGACCCGCGCGGCCTGTTGCGCGTGTGCCAGGACCTGGGCGTCGCGCCCTCCGAGGTCCTCTACGTGGGGGACAGCAAGCCCAAGGACGTGGCGCTGGCGCAGCGGGTGGGCGCGCTGGACGCCTGGGCGGAGTTCGGCACCTACGTCTCCGCGGAGTACCGGGAGCGGCTGGCGGTCATCTCCGCGCCCTCGGCGACGCGGCGGCACCTGCAGCACGCCGCCGCGCAGGACCAGCGCCCTCCCACGGTGAGGCTCTCGGGCTTCGACCAGGTGAAGGACCTGGCGCTGGGACGGGCCGTGCCCGCGGTCGCCTGATGCGCCTCGAGCTGCTCGACACGCGCCGCCTCTGGGACCGCGCCCCCCACTGCGCCTTCACCGACCTGGTGTGGTTCCAGGGCCGGCTGCTCTGCGCCTTCCGGGAGTCCGCCGACCACCACGCCTTCGACGGGACGGTGCGCATCCTGGAGTCGCGGGACGGGGGCTTCTCGTTCAGTTCCTGCGCCGAGCTGCGGCTGCCCGGCGAGGACCTGCGCGACCCGAGGTTTCTCGCGCTGGGAAACGACCGGCTGTTCCTCCTCTGCGGCGCACGGACGCCGGTCCCCGACCGCGAGCGCGACGTGGTCCCGGTGAGGACGCTGCTGTACGCCTCGCCGGACGGCTGCCGCTGGACCGCGCCGCAGGCGCTCGTCGGCCCACAGTTCTGGCTGTGGCGCCTCACCCTCTCGCCCTGGGGCCTCGCGCTGGGGGTGGCCTACCACGCGGCCGAGCCGGTGACCGCGCGGCTGTACGGCTCGGGCGACCTGCGCAGCTTCGACGTGCTGGTCCCCACCCTCTTCTCCGAGGGCCGGCCCAGCGAGCATGCGCTGGCCTTCCGTCCCGACGGCGAGGCGCTGTGCCTCCTGCGGCGCGACCCGGGGTCGGCGCTGCTGGGACGGGCGAAGCCGCCCTACCGGAGTTGGAGCTGGACGGACCTGGGCGTGCGCATCGGCGGGCCCTGCCTCGTCGACGTGGACGGGGCGCTGGTGGCCGGCGTGAGGCTGCACCAGCCCCAGGTGCACACCGCGCTGTGCCTGCTGGACCCGGACGCGCGGACGCTCACCGAGACGCTGGCCCTGCCCTCCGGCGAGGACACCAGCTACCCGGGGATGGTGCGCCGGGGCGCGGACCTCTGGGTGAGCTACTACAGCTCCCACGAGGGCCCCACGGCGGTGTACCTCGCGCGGGTGAGGCTCAGCGCGAGCTGAGACCTCCGAGGTGCTCGACGTTGGATCGTGCCAGGCGTCAGGGCAGGCGCTCGAGCAGCGGCGCGCAGGTGGACACTCCTGCGCCGACGATGACGTACGGAAGGTCGTCCCTGACGAGCTCCACCTTGCCGCTCTTCCTGTGGACGGCATGCACGCTGGAGACCCGGTCGGCGGTCGTGAACACGTAGAACACGCCGCCCCAGTGAGCGAACGCGTAGGCTTGGACCTCGCGCGCGTCGCCGGGGATGGCCCAGCGGGGGCCGGTCGTGGCGGCGGTCTTGCGGTCGAGCTCCTGCACGAAGCCGCGGCCGGGCGACGGGAAGTAGGCGAACAGCCTTCCCTCGGCGGTGCCCGTCAGCTCGGGGTGCGCCAGCGGCGAGGCCAGCGCGGCGACCGGGGTCCAGGACCACTGGGCGGTGTCGAGCACGGCGAGCATGCGGTCGGGGTCCTCGATCCCGCCGGCGACCCAGAGCTTCTCGCTGGTGGACTTGGGGCCGTCGGTGACGAAGCCCATGCCGAACGTGCGGGGTGCGCCGCTGGGCTTGGTCCCGCTCTTGTTGCAGTGGCCGTCGACGATGGAGGCGCGGAACACCAGACCATTCTGGTAGCCGAGCCAGGCGATGCCCCTGCGGTCGACCGCCATCGAGTTCGGCGTGCTCTCCGGGTCGCACGCGAGGGTGCCGACGAGGTGGAACGGGTCCTCCGGCAGCTTTCGCGGGTCGAAGCTGAGCAGGCGGTTGCTGTCGTCGACGAGGTAGACCAGCTCGACGCCTTGAAGCGCACAAGTCTCGGCGCAGACGCCGTCGCGACACGCGCCCTGGCAGCGCTCGAGCGTATCGCCGGGTGTGCCGTCGGCCTTGCATTGCACGACAGCGTCGTCGACGCACGTACGCGCGCCGGGCTCGCAGGGCTGCGCGAGCGCGCTGGGCGCCGACGCGCTCGGCGGCGGCGACGACTGCGGCGGCGACAGGCAGGCCGTCGGCCTGCAGGCAGCCAGCACGAGCAATACGAACCAGGCGGGTCTCATTCGCGGACGATGCCACACGAGTCGACGGGAGTGACAGCACCGGCCCTGCGGCCGGTTCCCAAGAACAAGTCTCCCCTCGGCCGCCGCGACGCGGTTCGCGGTAGGGTGCCCCCATGCGCACCGACGGCCAGCGACGCTCCGACAACTTCGAGGACCGGGGCCAGGGCAGCGGCGGCCACCGCCGCGGCGGGCTCCCGATCCAGCTCATCATCGGCGTGGTCCGGCTGCTCGGCCTCAAGGGCACGCTCGTCGTCCTGGCGGTGGTCGGCGTGGGGTACTTCGTGATGCCGCAGAGCGCGAAGCAGCAGCTCCTGGGGCTCATCGTGGGCGCACCGGCCCCCGGGCCAGCGAAGGGCGGGAGCGCCTGCGAGGCCTCGGCAGAGAACGCCAAGGCCTGCGACTTCTCGCGCGTGGTCCTGGCCTCGACCGAGGACGTGTGGACGCCGGTGTTCGCCCAGGGCGCGCTGCCGAGCTACGGCCCTGCGCCCAGCGCGTACGCCCCGCCCACGCTGGTGGTGTTCTCGAGGTCCGTGCACACGGGCGGCTGCGGCGGCGCCACGTCGGCCGTGGGGCCGTTCTACTGTCCCGCCGACAAGAAGCTCTACATCGACCCGAGCTTCTACGACGTGATGGCCCGGCGCCTGAAGGCGCCCGGTGACTTCGCGCAGGCCTACGTGATCGCGCACGAGGTCGGCCACCACGTCCAGAACCTCATCGGCTCGTCGCGAAAGAGCGTGCCGGGCGAGACGAAGAACCAGGTGTCCGTGCGCGTCGAACTGCAGGCCGACTGCCTGGCGGGCGTCTGGGGCCACACCGCGCGCGCCTCGCTCGAGATCACCGAGGAGGACCTGCGCGAGGCGC